>NZ_JAHDIG010000012.1:39929-78550 GCF_020630935.1 Bernardetia sp. | reverse complement strand
CCCAAATGTCTCTTGCTACACTAGAAACATGGTGTTTTCTCCACTGGTCTTCATAGCCTTTACGGTCCTCATAAACGAGTTTGTTTCCTGCTTTATTAAGATTTCCGTTTTGAGTAACTTCTGTAATGACCATTTCTGGACGAGAACTTCCATCTACTGCCACTTTGTAAAGCTGCTCAAACATTCCAGAAGGAAAAGCTGCATCTTTTTGTGAAGGCATACGATAAGAATTGAAATACAAAAACTTTCCATCTGGAGAGAAGGCAACAGGTTTATCACCAGCAGAATGAAAAGTAAGACGCTTTGGCTCGCTGCCTTCTGCATTCATTACAAAAATATCGTGGTTTCCGAAACGGTCGGAAGCAAAAGCAATCATATTTCCGTTTGGCGACCAAACAGGCATAACGTCGTAGGCTTCGTGCAAAGTAAGAAGAGAAGCACGCCCACCACTGGCAGCTACTTTGTAAATATCACCTTTATAACAAAAAGCAATATCATTACCATTAGGAGAAATTGCTGAATAACGCATCCAAAGAGGATTGTCGTTTTCTATAGTTGTTTGTGTGTTGTTTTGTGCCAAAACAGGATAAGCAAACAGCAATGCAAAAGCTGCCAAAATCCATTTTGACGGTTTGGTAAGTAGATTCATTTTATAAAGTATAATTGATTAATTAATAATGGACAATGAAATAAGCCATATTTCATTTGCTTTTCATAATCCTTAGTATAAAAATAGTAAGTAACAAATATACTTTCAGACTTACAAAAATAGACTTTCGTATGATTGGAATTAACTTTTTTTAGTGTGATTTTACTTCAGTATCCAGTTTATCAAGTCATCTTTATCTACTATTGACCAGCTATGAGGGTGTCTATCTCCATTAGCTCTATAGCCTTTATTCTGTGTTGGGATATACTCTACATCAGAAAAACCACTGTTCTTTAGCTCTTTAGATAGATTTTTTATCAAATAAGCATTAGTTTGGTCGTAATCTGCCATTCTATTTTCTTTCCACCAAACAGTATCTGGCTCTGTGTACATTCTTATTTTGGTAGATTTTAGATTTTCAATATTATTTATGTTTTTAGTTTTAAGAGTGAATACAGAATGTTTTTCATAATTGCTAAGGTCTTCATTCGGATTTCCAAACCTTTCTCCAAGTGTACTGATAATCCAATTACTTTCTTGAACAGAAGTTTCTGAAAAATTGCGTTTGATGTTTTTTTCTGAACTAAAATACAGTTCTGCTAAATCGATAGGAGAATCAACAATAAAAATTCTTTTAGGTGTCAGTTTTTTATTTTCTGTTAGATAGTTTCCCAGTAATAGAGCTACATCCCCACCACTTGAGAAGCCTCCTAAATATACATTGTTGGTAGGTAACTCATTTTTTATAAAAATCTCTTGCATCTGATTGGAAAGCTCTTGCAACTCATTTTCTTCAAACCATAATTTTTGACTATAATTAGAATACAGAACAGCGATTTGCTTTTGTCTAGCTTTTTCTAAAATTTTGAATTCTCTTTTTATGTCTTTAGCTTTTTCTGGATAACCTCCAAACAAGACTAAAACAGCTTTTGGAGGTGTAACATTTGGTTTTTCTAATTCATAATCATCTGTAATCACTTGCTCATAAGTGACTGTCTCTACTTTATTTTTTTCTTTTTGGGTGTTTTGTTGGCAAGAAAAAATTGAAATTAGGATGGTTACGATGAAATATTTTTTCATAGTTTATTAAGGTTATTTTGTTTTTTTATTGGCTGAAATTATGTCTATTTTTTATTCTTCATCGTTTTCAATTAGGTTTTTTGGAGTAGTAGACTAATTTTTACTTGTTGATTCTCTTTCTTTAAAAAATTTATGAACAACAACTTTTTTTTTTTAAAAACTAATATTAAGTCAAAATAACCGAGTTCTGTCTCTTTACAAAACTCGGTTATTTTTTTAAGTGAACTTAACTTGGAAATATATTTTAATCTTGGGTACTGACCTTGATTAAAAATAGGTCAGTTTTCATATCATATATAGATATCTAAGAACTTGTTTAAGAATGGTTTTCTAGCTCAAGATTCCATCTTGTGCTTACCGTTTCGTCAGCATATGCTGACAAAAAAGTGCGTCCAAGCAGAATGCTTGAACGAGAAATAATAAATAAAATTTACTCTACACTTCATTCAAGCTACTTTTTTCCATTGGCTTCGCCGACTTTCAGGTCTTAAACAACTTCTAAATTTACTAAAATTTAAGTTTCAATCCTACTAAGAAATTACGCCCAGCTTGTGGATAGAAATAATTCTGACGAATAGTTTCTCCTCCATAAATATAACCAAACGTATAGCCATTGCTTTCATATTCTTCACTCAAAATATTATTGACAAGTAAGTTGAGTTCTATATTTTTGAAAAACTTATAAGAGAAGTTATAAACAAGCTGCAAATCATTGACAAAATAAGCATCTAGTTTTCTGGTGTCTGTGCTAGTGTTGTCTAAAAACTGCTCACCTACATATTTGGAAAGTAAGTTAATGGAAAAACCATCAGCAGGACGAAAAGAAAATGTATTTGCAGCAATCACAGAAGGCGAAAAAGCAATATCTGTTTCTCCATAATTGATTTCTAGTTGTCCTCCATTGTCATAATCATCTAAATATTCTGTAAAATCACTGATTTTATTTTGGTTAAAGGTAGCATTTGCTGACCAAGAGAATTTCTTACTAAACTGATAGTCTGCCACAACCTCAACACCTGTACGATAACTTTTATCTACATTTTGGCGAGTATAAGAACCTACATCATTTACCTGTCCTGTCAGAATAAGCTGGTCAGTATAATTCATTAGATAATAATTTGCAGACAAAGAGAGTTTGTCAAAACGACCATTCCAACCCAATTCTATATTATCCAAACGTTCTGCTTTTGGGCGAGTAGAAGGTGTAGATTCTGTAAAGTCATCACGATTTGGCTCACGATTCGCTCTTGCCCAAGACCCATAAAAACGATGATTGTCTAACTTGTAGGTCAAACCAAATTTAGGATTGAAAAATGATAAGTTTGCGCTTTGTTTCACATTGCTCAAATTGTTGTCGAAACCTAAAAAGTCGTAATTGATAGTTCGTATTTGAAGGTCTGCAAAAGCAAAAAGGTTTTCAATGACCTGATAGTTTACCTTTCCAAAAAGATTAAAATCTGTTTTGGTAGCATCATTTTCATAATATCTGTCTCTAATTGAACTTTGTGAAGCATATTCTGCCCAAATAATTTCGCCAAAATGTGCTCCTTCATAAATATTATACCCACCTCCAACGATAGCTGTCAAGACAGGTTCGTTGCCTTTTGTAGCATCACTTTCATAGTTGATATTAAAAACAGTTCCATAAAAATCATTGTCTAACCAACGACGGCGAATAAGGTCTGTAGTATTAATTATCGTAGAATCATTAATTACAATTTCTTCTAATCCATAATCAGAAAAATCTTCATCTGACTTGAACTGTTCGAAATATCCCTTTCCTTTTGTATAATGCAAAGCTATGTTTGCTGTAAAATTATCGTTGATTTTTTGGTCAAAAATAAGTTGGTAATGGTCTTGTCCGTAATTATCTATTTCGTTATCATAACCTGCCAATTCGTTGTAAGTTCGGTTTCCTTCTTCTAAAATCTCTTGAGGAACACCATTCCACGCTTGAAAAGTCTGTTCTCTTCCTCCAAAAATATTGAGTTTGATGTTTGTTCCTTTTTCGTTTTGATAGACTCCTGAAACAAAAAATGATTTCAAATCTGAAAATGCCTTATCAATAAAACCATCAGAAGTAATTTTTGAAAGACGACCAGAAAATTTAATTCTATCTTTCAGAAGTCCAGTATTGAACTGTACATTATGACGAAATGTATTGAATGAACCAAAAGAATTACCAATCTCTGCACCTGCTTCATCGCTAGGCTCGTTAGTAGAAATATTGACAGTAGCACCAAAAGCACCTGCACCATTTACAGACGTTCCAACACCACGCTGAATCTGAACTGAACTTGCCGAACTAGCAAAATCTGGCATATTTACCCAAAAAACACCTTGTGATTCGGCATCATTCAATGGAATACCATTAATTGTTACATTAGTTCTTGTTGCATCACTTCCACGTACACGCATTCCTGTATAGCCTACACCAGCACCAGCATCTGAAGTACTGACTACTGAAGGTGTATATTGTAATAAAATAGGTAAATCTTGTCCTAAGTTGCGTTTTTCAATAGCTTCCTTATTAAGTTCTGTTAGTGTAACAGGATACTCTCTATACGATTGAATAACAATTTCTGAAAGTGTTTTTCCGTCTGGTAATTTAACAGCTAAAGTCGTATCTGCCCAAACTCTAAAACTAGATTGGTAAGTCTCGTATCCAATGTATGAAATAGTAAGTGTGTAGTTTTGAGATGGAATAGAGGCAAAGCTAAATTTTCCTTGTGTATTCGTTACTGTTCCCTTAGTGAGATTTGTATTAGTTTCATCAACTTGACTACTTTTTAATACTACAGTCGCACCAATGAGTATTTCTCCATTTTTGTCCTTTACAATTCCAGAAACTGATGGCTTAAAATCACTTTGAGCAAATGAAGTTGATAAGGTAAATAGAAAGAATAAGAGAAATGAGAAAATATTTTTCATAATTTCCGTTTTGTTTTAGTTTGTTTTTGGTTGAAAAGTGTAAAACGGAAAGGGGCAGAGTAAGAAAATCTACCAACACCCTAAGAGTTTTAGAAACTCTTAGGGTGTAAAATATTGAAGGAGCGAATCCCTACGCTTGTATTAGCAAGTTCAGGTTCATCTACAAAATTTTGTATTTAGGGTATAATCTCAGCTTTTGGCTTGTTGAAGCCTCTAGCACCCCTTTCGCACTGCAAAGGTAGATGTTTTTTTGATTTTGGCAAACTAACAGGGTTGCTTTCACAGAACAAGAGCGAAACCCTGCCTTATTCACTCACAAATTATTTTTGTCCTTTTTTTATGCAAAATTTTGTTTTCTAATAAATAAGGTTTATCATTGTGAAGTAAGTCAAGCGAAATTGACTTTTAAAAATATTCAGATTTGTAAACCATCTATTCAAAAAAAGATGAGCCTTAATATTTTCTCTTTTAACTTTTATTATTTCTACTTTTTTAGCCCTCTAGTCAGGACGAAGAAGCAGACTAAAAGTTGATTGCCAAAATTTTAAGTAACAACTCTAACCCTACAAACTTCTAAACCCTGACTTGAAAAAGTTAGGGTTTTTTTTATGCAAAAAAATAACCCTATTAAAAACTAAGACTATGAAAACCATCGCAATTCAAGGAAAACTCTTTTCATTTCATCATTTGGCAGCACAAAAACAATTTGGAGGGAAAAATAATTGGCTTCATTGTCAGAATTTTGACCAGCTCTTAGATGCTGTAGCTACAAAAAAAGTAAATACAGGAATTATTGCTGTTGAAAACTCACTTGTTGGAAATGTAGCAGATAATTATGAAAGAATTGATACAATGAATTTGAAAATTATTGGGGAAATAAATTTACCTATTCAGCTTCATTTAGCTGCCAAAAGAGGAACGCAGATTTCAGATTTAAGCATTGCTTATTCACACCCTGTGGCTCTTGCAGAATGCAGTAATTTCCTCTCTAAAAATAAAATGATTGTTCCAACCAACTTTAGTGATACGGCTGGAGCAATTCGTTGGGTGGCAGAACAGCAGAAAATGAATCAACATTTGGATGCTGCTGCTATTGGAGGAATTGAAGCAATAAATCATTATGGACTACAAGCTATTCAAAAAAATATCCACGACCATCATAACAACACAACAAAATTTTTAGCCATTACACTATAAGGAATGATAAATTATTAATGGTAAATGATAAATAAATGCAACTAAGTAAATGCACACCTGCAAAAACAGTGAAGCTAATTAAAAATAGATAATAGTATAACCTATTGATTTTTAGTTATTTATAAAAATCAACAACATAAACTAAATTTATTTCAACTATGAATATGAATGCTACTCAAAAAATCCCAGTTGCTAAATCAGTATCAGATACTTGCTTAGAACAATGTCGTCAGCAGATAGACCAAATTGATACAGAGCTTATCAAAATAATAGCTCAAAGAATGGAAATTGTCAAAAAAATAGGGGAACACAAACGAAAGAATAAAATACAAACTGTTCAGCCCAACCGATGGCAGGCTATATTAGATTCTCGTCAAAAGATAGCAGAAGAACTAGAATTGCCATCTGATTTGGTCTTAGATATTTTTGAGGTTATTCATCAGATGGCAATTCAAACACAGTCTAAATAAACAATTACGAATGAAATGAAATAAGCACTCTCATTCGATTCGTAATCCGTAATTAAATTATTGTTGTGCCTGTGGAGCTTGAGCAAAAACTCGTTTCATAAGCTCGGTAGAGCGAGCTGAAATATTTGTTCGGATATTGTCCTCTTCTTGTGCTACCAACTTAAAAAGTCCTTCAATCGCTTTGTCTGTGGCGTAGTCATCTAAATCTGGATTTACATTTTTTACAAATGGAATTTGATTGTATTTACTTACTAGGTCACTGTAATAACGAGTAGCATTTACTTTTTCCAAGTTTCTAGCTACAATAGGTTTAAATTTGGCTTTAAGTTGGTCAGTTGTAGTTTTCATCAGATATTGAGTCGCTGCATCTCTGTCTCCTTTTAAGATTCCATACGCATCTTGAATGGACATAGAGGTAATGGCAGATTTGAAAATGGGAGCAGCTTCTTTGGCTGCTTCTTCTGCTCCACGATTCAGCGTTTTGACAAATCTATCTACTTCTGAACCTAATCCCAAGTCACGCAATTTGTTGGCTACTTTTTCAGCATCTTCTGGAAAAGGAATCTTGATGAGTGAATTGTTGAAATAACCTCCGTCTTTGGAGGCTAACCCTGTTCCTTTCACTACTCCCTGTACTAGAGCATCTTTTAAGGCTTTCGAAATTTCCTCTTTCGTGAGTGGCACACCTCCAATACTTCCCAAAACTCCAGCTATTTGTTGTGTAGTACAGCTTGTAGAAAAACCTACCATACCAATCAAGAGAAATAAAAATAAAATACGAGTGGTTCTGCTTATTTTTTTCATAAAAATTAGATTAAAAAATTACGTAGTAATTGAATTTATAAAATTAAAGTTGGCATTTTTTGAGCCAAAAAACTAAAAGTACAATTATAAAAGTATAGAAATTATGATAAGGTTTGGATTACTCTACTTTTTTAAATCTTAAATTATCAGAAGTAATGCTATTACTTGCAAGTTGATTAAGTCTTTGTTACCTTAGCAAATCATTGAAGATTTACGTTTAAAAAGTCGTGAATTTTTAAAAAGAAACAATACATAACCATATTATTTATCATTTTTTAGAGATTTTCTATGAGTGCCACTTCTTCTACAAACAAAAAGCAAGCTGCCATTACAGGTGTTTTTGGCTATGTTCCTGATTATGTCCTTACCAATCAAGAACTTGAAACAATGGTAGATACCAACGATGAATGGATAAAAACACGTACAGGAATAGAAGAAAGACGCATTTTGAAAGAAGAAGGAGTAGGAACTTCTTTCATGGCAACTAAAGCTGTAAAAGGTCTTTTAGAAAAAACAAATACAAAGCCAGAGGAAATTGATTTTCTTATTTGTGCGACAGCTACTCCAGATATGCAATTTCCAGCTACAGGAAATGTTATTGCTCATCAATCAGGCTTAAATTGTTTGAGTTATGACCTAATGGCAGCTTGTTCAGGCTTTTTGTATGGTTTAGTTACAGGAAGTCAGTTCATAGAAACAGGAAAATATAAAAAAATTATAGTAGTAGGAGCAGATAAAATGTCTTCTATCATAAACTACGAAGATCGTCAGACTTGCGTTTTATTTGGAGACGGTGCTGGCGCAGTTCTTTTAGAGGCTAATGAAGAAGGAAATGGTGTAATAGATTCTATCTTAAGAACAGATGGTGCTGGCGCAACCGAACTTTATATGAAAGCAGGAGGAAGCCGTTATCCTGCTACGCCAGAAACAGTTGCTAATAAAGAACATTATGTAACACAAAACGGTGCAGTAGTCTTCAAACATGCTGTTAAAAATATGGCTGACACATCTGCTGAACTTGCTGAAAAACACGGACTCACAGGAGATACAATTGATTTTTTAGTTCCCCATCAAGCTAATTTGAGAATTATAGATGCTACAGCAAAACGTCTTGGGTTAGATTCAGAAAAAGTATTGGTAAATATTGCAAAGTATGGCAATACTACTTGTGCTACTATTCCTCTTTGTTTGAGAGATTTTGAAGACAAATTTAAAAAAGGAGATAATCTTGTTTTGGCAGCCTTCGGAGGTGGCTTCACGTGGGGAGCAGTATATTTGAAATGGGCGTATTAAAACCCATCTGTGTCTTGTAGCTCAAACGTCTTGCCTTTAAGAGAAAGAACAAAGAAATTTTCTTTAGATAGTATTGAACTTGTAGAATGTTTACCCCAAAATATGGTTGCTGAATGTAATTTATAAGCAACCTAATCTTACAGCAATATTTGTAAGCTCATTCTAAATTCAGTAATCTGAAATCTACAATCAAAAATATAAACTTGTATAATTTTGACTAAAAATCCAACTATAAAAAATATCCCTTCTTATAAAAATATGACAGATTCAAATGTAAATTTTGACTTGCTTAAAAAAATGTGTGGAGTATTTGCCCCATCAGGCAATGAAGCTCCTATGAAAGAGTTTATTCTGAATTACGTCAAAGAAAATCAAGAAAATTGGAAAATACAGCCCCAAATTATAGAAGGAGAAGATTTTCAAGATTGTGTCATGCTTGTTTTTGGAAATCCTAGAACAGCTGCTTTTGCACATCTGGATTCTATTGGCTTTATGGCTCGTTATGATAATCACTTAGTAAGAGTTGGGTCTCCAAAATATGAAGATGGTTATAAGCTGGTAGGAAAAGACTCGCAAGGAGAAATTGAAGGAACATTAAAAGTAAAATATGGAAAAGAAGAGGATGATAAAAAGAAGAAAAAAAATAAAAAATCTAAGAAGAAAAAACGAGGAGCAAGGCAGCACAGAAAGCCATTAGGTGAAGTAAAACTACAACTAGAGTTTGACAGAACTGTGGATAGAGGAACTGAATTTGTTTTCAAACAAGATTTTAGAGAAACAGATGAATATGTTCAGTCTTGCTACTTAGATGACCGTTTGGGCTGTTGGAATCTACTCAAAACAGCTGAAACATTAGAAGATGGAATACTTGTTTTTTCTTGTTATGAGGAAATTGGAGGAGGAACTATGCCATTTTTATTAAAATGGATATGGGAAAACTATAGAATCAAACAATGTCTCATTTCTGATATTACTTGGATTACAGAAGGTGTAAAACACGGAGAAGGTGTTGCTATTTCAATGCGTGATAGAAATATCCCAAGAAGAAGCTTTCTAAATAAAATCATTGATTTAGTAAAAGAATCTGGAGTAAAATATCAGCTAGAAGTAGAAAATGATGGAGGAAGTGATGCAAAAGAAATACAATCTTCTGCTTATCCTATGGATTGGTGTTTTATTGGTGCAGCCGAAGCAGGTGTCCATTCTCCTAATGAAAAAGTGCATAAAGATGATATACAGGCAATGACAGATGTGTATGCTTATCTGATGAAAAATCTTTAAAAGCATAATTATAAACGAACTGTAAAACTTTTATTGTTTTTATATCGTTTGTTTTTTCTAGTCGTGCTACCAACCATTAAACCACTCAACATCTATATATGCACAATACCAACAGAAATAGTAATTCAAATCACCGTAGAGTAAAAGACGAATTAGAAAAATATCAAGACGATAAAATGAATCAAGGAAATAAAACGTATTTGGGAAAATATAATGTATTTGGCGACGGCTATTTTAGTGAAGATTATTATATACTCAATCGTCATGACCAAAAACTAATAGATTTTGGAGTACGTGATTATTTCGAAAATAACCAACTTGTTTCACTCAATCAATTTCTTAAACTTTTAGAAGAAAACAATTATACACCTGTTTCTATTTATCGTCGTAATACGACTTTTAATAGAAAAGAGAGTCGTTATTCAATAGATTGGTATTTGCTTTTAAGCGATGAGTCTATTATCATAAATATAAATTACGATGCCGTAAAAAAGTTAGACGATGTTATATTTAGATTTGACATGATAACTGCCACAGAAGACACATCTACTGAAAGACTAGAACTTTTGTTTGAGCTTGCTGCAAAGTGTATTGTAGAAACAAAAGATGATGAGAAAAGATATATCAACATTGTAGGAAGTACGCCAAGAACTGGACTTACACTTCGTAAACATCAAATCAAACCTCCTACCATTCCAAATTTAGATTTGTATTATGGGGAGAAGTTTACAGAAAAACACGAAACGCTAGTAAAGGAAATCAACGAAAAAAACAACTCTGGTTTATTTATTTTTCACGGTGTTACAGGAAGTGGGAAGACCAATTATATTCGCTATCTGATAAGTAAGGCAAAGCCAGAGATAGAATTTATTTTTTATCCGATTACGCTTCTAAGAGAAATTACAAGTCCAGATTTAATAACATTTTTATCTGATTATCAAGATGCTGTTCTGATAATTGAAGAATCGGAAGATTCTGTACAAGCTCGTGATTTGTTTAATACTGATAAGAGTTCGATTGCCAATCTTTTAAACGTTTCGGATGGACTTCTTTCAGATGTTTTGAATCTTAAAATTATCTGTACGTTTAATACAGACATCAAGAATTTGGATAAGGCTCTTCTTCGTGAAGGTCGTCTGTTGGGGATTCATCGTTTTGAAGCTCTTCCAGCTAAAAATGCCAATGAAATAGCAAAACTAAATAATATCGACAGAGAGTTTAAAGAACCTGCTACTTTAGCTCAAATCTATAATATTCCTTTGAATGAAGATTTTTCTGATTTTTCAATTCGTCAGAAAAAAATTGGTTTTGGAAAATAAACAGTAACCGTAAACAACGTTTTTTAAACCTCGTTTACGGTTCCCTCTGAGAGTTTTTCTCACTCTAAAGAGTGAGCTACATTTTAAGGACAAGCCACAATTCTCTGTGCCATTCTAAAAAGCCCAACATCTAAAACAAGATTTGATTTTTGAGCCGCTTCAATGTTGAGTTCAAAACGATACGGCTTGTTATCAACTGTTACAAAGTTGATAATTCCACATTGTTCCACAAAGTTTTTCAGATTATCTCCAATGGTAAGAGTTGGGTATCTTCTAAAGTAATCTAAAATATCACTTAGTTTGTCTTGTTCAGACTTACTAATATAAATCACTTGACAACCCCACAAATCCGAAGCATTTTTTTTCCTTCGAACACGCAAACCACGTCCGTTAATTTTGTAATGCACCAAAAAAGATTCCAGTTCGTCCCCAAAAGGGTCATCTCCCAAAATGCCAATCTGTATCATTTCCTTTGGACTTTTAAAAGCCTCTGGTGGAAACTTAGTGTGTTCAATAAAATGAACCATTAGCGCAATTTTCATTTGTGTAGGCGAATATTGAGCTTTAGAAGGTATTGCTATAAAACCAACAAAAACAGCCAAAAATGAAACAAATAAAATTTTGGAAAGCAGAGGTGTTCTATATGTTTTCTTAGAAAGTAATAGTTTAAGCATCAAGTAAACGTAAAATATTTTATAATGACTTATTGACTAATAAGCCCAAAAACTACAAAAAATGAAGATTAATACTAAAATTATACAATTATACTTCAATCTTATCGCAATCTAAACTATAAACGCTTATCGTACAAATAAAATATATAGATTGCTAAATTCTTTTGTTTTTATATAAAACAATCCAAATAACAAGCCATAAAAAAAAGAGAAGAATCAGAATATTTCTTCCCTTCTTTCATATATACTTATTTATCTCCGACTATCTTTTATTCGGATTGTTGCTCTCTACTGGAACTTCTATATTTTCTATTAGATATTGGTCTTTATTTTCTTCTGTGATGGGGTCAAAGTCTTCTAAACTGACAAGGATTCCTAATAATCCCATTTTCTTTTCTAAGTTTTTGTTGTACACATTGGCGTGTTCGTAGCTATAAAAAGGACCTAAAAGAAGTCTGTAAAGCATTTTTCCATCTATTTCTACAAAAGTTACCAAAATATTGTCGTGCCAGTGAAGCTCTAATTCAGAAACATTATTTACAAGATTTTGATAATTTTCAAAAACACCTAACTGAATACCTATTGTTTTTTCTTCTACTCCATACGGACGAACACTAAAATGATACACGTTCTGTATTTCGCCTTCGGTCTGTAATTTGAGGGAAAGAGTAGGGTCAGCAGCCTTCGCAAAGGCAGAAACACGGTCTTCTGGAGAGCCTGTTTTTTGTTCGTGTAGCTTCAAACGAGCAATCATTTGCTTAGGAGATTGATAAGATGTAATTCTATCTACTAACTTTCCTTGTGGTGTAAAGACCAATATTTGAGGAAAACTCTTTACTTCGTATCTTTTCACAACAGCATCAGCATACAACGAAGGAGCTTGGAGTTTTTGTGCTAAATAACGTTTAGAAACATACGTTTGAACGTATTTATTAGCAAAAGTAGTAGAATCTAGCTTGTTTTTGTTAGAATGAAGATATACAAAATACGGTTTGTTTTTTGTTTTTCCTTCTTCTTGGAGCTGTACGAAAGAACCTTCAAAATAAGGCATTTTGTTAGCTTGGGTAGTTTCTGAAATTACCATAGCTTTGTTTTGCGCTTTAAGCATAGTTGAAGAAAAAAGCATTAAAAAAACAAAACTAAATAAGTTGAAAAAGAATTTGGTGTACATCATAAAAAATAATATTGAGGTGAAAAAATTTCTTTAAACAAAAATAAAGATATAAATAAAATAAACACTGAAAAAATAAACTAAGGTTAAAATTCATTTTAAGTGTTCAAAATTTATTACTTTCAAAGTCGTTATCCTTATGAACTTGCAAAGTATTAAAAGTGTTTGCGCCCAAGAAACTAAAACAAATTAATAAGTAGCTATGAGTAATTATTATGATTTATTAGGTATTGCCAAAACAGCAACACTCCAACAAATAAAATCAGCATATAAAAAACAGGCTTTAAAATATCATCCAGACCGAAATGCAGCTAATCCACAAGAAGCCAAACTAGCAGAAGAACGTTTTAAACTCATCAATGAAGCCTACCAAGTTCTTTCTGACCCTGTCAAGAAATCAAGATATGATAATCAATTAGAGTTCGAACACGCCAGAAGACAGGAATATTATAAGCAGTACACCTCTACTGGTTATTCTCAATCAAATCAATCTTCTTATGGGCAAACCAATCAAAATTATCAAAGTAAACAAAGGCGAGATACCAAAAAACAACCTACTTTTGTATTTGGAAAAACTGAGATGTATATCGTTTTGGGTTTCGCTGTAATGACAGTTTTTGCCTATTTCTTGATGAATATTATGTCAAGTATTGCCTATTCTAGTTATATGACAGAAGCAAAAGAAGCCATAGAAGCAAAAGATTTTGTTACTGCTGTAAAGGCACTGGATGAAGCAGACGGACAAAAGGAAAAAGATGCAGAGGTAAATTACTTACTAGGAATTATAGAAGCAGACTATAAACAAGACTATGCAGATGCCATAGAATGTTTTGAAAAGGCTATCAAATATGCAGATTTAGAAGAAAAGCAACAGAGAGCGAAATACTACATAAAAAAAGGAGATACGTATTTACTTATGAACGAATACTATAAAGCTGTACAAGAGTATAAAAATGCTGGTTCGGTAGGGGAATATGACCAAATAACTATAATGAAAATTGCAGAACTTTATTTATACAAATTGAAAGATTATGACAAAGCCAGCTTATATTTTGACAAGGTAATAGATAAAGAACCAACACTCATAGACCCTTACATTGGCAAGGCTGCTGCCAAACTACAAGCAAAAGATTATGCAGCAATGGAAAAAACTTTGAACAAAGCAATAGAAATTGATTCAGAAAATCCTTTTTTATGGTATTATAAAGGGTTTTATTTTTGGGGAAAGCCAACAAAAAAAAATCAAGACAAAACAAAAGACAAAGAAAACGCCTGTGAGAGTTGGAAAATTGCTGCTCGCTATGGAAGTGAGGAAGCTCAAAAGCCTTTGGGAGAATATTGTAATTAAAATTTTAAAAAAAATGAAAATATACACACTATTTATCGCCTTTCTATTGATTTTACAGAGTTGTATTAGTACAATGACTGATAATTCTATCAATATAGATAAGCCTGAAAATCAGATAAATTATCAAGTAAAAGAAGGTAAAACAATAAGTTTCAAGACCAGTGTTCATGGTTCTGTTGGAATGGATGCAGAGTATGAAATTAAGAATAAGGATATTTTAGAATTTGAAAACAGCAAAATTATCTATGATGACCCAGGGTTTCAAGGAACAGGAGGCGATTCGGGTAAGAAAAAGTTTGTTTTCAAAGGTATTAAAAAAGGAACAACGACAATCATCATTAAAAAAATATATAGAGGAGACCTTCAAGAAGAAATTGTTTTAAAAATTTAAGTAATATGAACACAGAAAAATATTTGCAACGGATAAATTATAAACATCCGATTACAATAGACCTAAAAACTCTAAATGCTCTACAAGAAGCTCATCTAAATGCTGTACCTTTTGAGAACCTAGACATTCATTATAAAAGAGACATAAAACTACACCTTAATTCTATTTTTGATAAAGTAGTTATAAAAAACAGAGGTGGTTTTTGTTATGAACTCAACGGACTTTTCTTTCAATTACTGACACTATTAGGGTTTGATGCTAAAATGATTTCTGCTAGAGTTTATAAAGGAAGTGGTAATGCCAATAGTTTAGATAGTTATGGTAATGAATACGACCATTTAGCCATTATAGTAAAACTAAAAAATGAGGATTTTCTTGTAGATGTTGGCTTTGGAAAATTTTCTTTACATACTTTGCCTATTAAAATTGATGAGTTGCATAAAGACCAAACAGGAAACTTTATTTTTGATACATTAAATGCAGATTATCTTAGAGTAAATGAAATTGTCAGTGATAAGCCTGTTCCTCAATATATTTTTACTAAACAGGAACGAATTTTAGAAGAGTTTGAAGATATGTGTTTGTTTCACCAAACAAGTTCTGAATCTCACTTTACAAAGAAAAAAGTGATTTCTATGTTTAAAAAAACAGGTAGAATAACTCTAACAGATAACCAGTTAAAGATTACCAAAGACAGGATAACATCAGATATTAATATCAATGTAAATAATAAGCGATTTGAAGAATTGTTACTTGAATGGTTTTCTATTAGGTTATAAAGAAAATAGTATCTTGTATAAATTTTTAAATTAAAAAGCAGTCAAAGATGACAACAGATAAATACATTAATCTTTTTACTGATTACGGTTTTAAAAAAGTATTTGGTGAAGAACCAAATAAAGATTTATTGATAGATTTTCTGAATCAACTTTTACAAGACACAGAAAATGTAATGAACCTTACTTATCTGAATACAGAACACATGGGAAAGGGAGAAAGAAAGGCTGTTTTTTATAAAAAACTCACACTTATTTTTTTAGAAATTCCTAAATTTGACAAAGCTTTATCAGAACTTACAGATAATTGATAATTATGAACGAAGGTATTTTCAAACGTCTTTTCGAAATTGCAAAAATGGATAAGAACGAAAGACATGTGTATCAAGAGAGTTTGAAAGACTATTGGGATTTGAAAAGCGCAATGGATACATATTTTGATGATGGCAAAGAAGGGTTATCTGATGATATAATTCAAAAACTAACAGGACTTTCACTATCAGAAATAGAAAAACTAAGAAACAAATCATAAATACTACAACTACCTTGAAACTAATTTTCTCACCCTCTCATTACCCATTTTTCAACCTCGCTTTAGAAGAATATTTATCCAATTTTACTGATAAAGAAAGTGAATATTTACTATTTTATAGAAATGAACCTTCCTTAGTGATGGGAAAGAATCAAAATGCTTGGGAAGAAATGAATTATAATTATTTACAATCTCAAAATATTTTGCTTTCTCGTCGTATATCAGGTGGAGGAACAGTTTATCATGACCTAAACAATCTAAATTTTAGTTATATCAAGCCTTTAGATACGAAATTGGTTGCTAATTATGATTCGCTTTTACTTCCAATAGTAGAATTTTTAAAAACACTAGGATTACAGGCAGCTATTGGAGAGCGTTCAGATATTTGGTTAGAAAATGCAGCAGGAGAAAAAAGAAAAATTACAGGCACAGCACAGTACACCAACAAGCATCGTTATATCACACACGGAACACTTCTCTTTGATGCAGATTTAGAAAAACTTCAAAAAGCTATAACAATTCCTACAAATGTAGAGGTTAGCTCAAAAAGTTTGAAATCAGTGAGGAGTAAAGTCATCAATATAAGAGAAGTCTTAGAAAAAAATAATGCAGAAGAAATATTAAACATAGAGCATTTTGAAGAAAAACTAGCTCACTTCATTCTTTTGTATTTTAATAAATCTGTTCACATACACACACTCACACAAGAAGAAGTCAATCAAGTAGAAGAGTTAGCGAAGGAAAAATATAAATCTTTTGAGTGGATTTGGGGACGTTCGCCAGCCTGTGAAATTCATAGAAAAGTAAATTTCAAAAATGAAGAGCATTCTATCAAAATCAAACTCAATAGAGGAGCTATCATCAAAGAAATAAGCACAAATGATGTTTTCTTGAATACAGAACTGCAAAAATTAGTAGATAAAGTTTATCAACAAGAAGAGTTAGAAAAAGAATTGTTGCCTATCGGCTTTTTAGAAGCAGAATTAAAAGATTGGTTTTAAAACTTTTTTCTATTGACAACGTTTTAAGAACAAATTATTGAAATTAATTTTGAAACTCAAAGTGAAATAGTTGTGTAAAATTTTTAGATAAGAATTTTGTACATTTACTTTTAATAAAAATCTATTATTATAAATAAATACCTATTCGATGAAAGATATGATGAAAATGTTTGGTAAAGTGCGTGAAATGCAAGCCAAACTTCAAGAAGTACAGGAGCAACTTGTAAATATCACAGCCGAAGGAGAGGCAGGTGGTGGAATGGTAAAAGCAACTGCCAACGGAAAAAAACAAGTAATTAGACTTGATATTGATGCTGATATTATAAAGTCAGAAGACAAGGAGATGTTACAAGATTTGGTTGTTGCTGCTGTAAATAAAGCATTAGAATCGGCAGAAGAGAAAAGTAAAGAACACATGCAAAAAAGCACAGAAGGGATGATGCCTAATATACCAGGAATGGATTTAGGTGGAATGGGAATGTAAAGAAAAAAGGAGAAGTGAGCAGGGCAGGGATGTCATTCATTGACGGGCTTGCACCTGCGTTTTCTCTCCTTAAAGAAAGAATAAACCCCAATTTCAAGCAAAGTTTGAAATTGGGGTTTTTATTTAACATCAATCACTAATAATTAATTAGTTTGTCTTTTTCCACTTCAAGGAGTAAATATCTTTACGACGGTCTTTGAGGTTTCTGACACTACCGTGGCTATGCAATTCTTTGAGCAAATCCATATTTACATCTGCAATCATTGTCATTTCTGTATTGGGAGTTGCTTCTGCTATAATGGCATTGTTTGGGAAAGAATAATCAGAAGGCGAAAATACAGCTGATTGTGCATATTGAATATCCATATTCTTAACTTTTGGAAGGTTACCCACACTACCTGCAATCGCTACATAACACTCATTTTCTACAGCACGAGCCTGTGAACACACACGTACACGCATATAACCGTTTTGCATATCGGTAGAAAAAGGAACAAACAAAATTTGCATTCCATCATCGGCAAGCATACGAGAAAGCTCTGGAAACTCCGAATCATAGCAAATCAAGATGCCTATTTTGGCGACATCTGTTTCAAAGACTTTTACTTTATTTCCTCCAATCATACCATAATCTTGTACTTCGCTTGGCGTAATATGGATTTTGTATTGTACATCCCACGTTCCATCACGACGACACAAATACGAAACATTATAAAGTTTTCCATCTTCCAAAAGTGGAAGACTACCACCAATAATATTTATGTTGTATGAAACGGCGTATTCTACCAGTTTGTCTCTCACTTCTTCAGTATATTCTGCAAGTCTTCTAATTGCTTTTGCTGTATCTTCCTCATTATATTCTGCCATTAAAGGAACATTGAAAAACTCTGGAAAAAGCACAAAATCAGAACGGTACGAACTAAGCGCATCTACAAAAAATTCTACGTTCTCAAAAAATGATTCTACCGATTTTACATTACGCATCTGCCACTGCACCACACCAATACGAATAACTTCTTTAGGTTGGTTTACAAGTGTTGGCTTTTCTTCATAATAAATGTTATCCCATTTTAGAAGAGTTGCATACGCTTTTGATTCAAAATCATCTGGAAGGTAGTTACGCAATACTTTCTTGACATGAAAACCATTGCTAAGTTGAAATGTCAAAACAGGGTCATAAATCTCTTTTTGTCGTACTTTTTCTATGTACTGTCTAGGAGTTACATCATCGGAGTATTTACTAAAGTTTGGCATACGTCCACCTGCAATAATTCCTTTCAAGTTGAGGTTTTCACAAAGTTCCTTACGAGCATCATACAAACGCCTTCCCAAGCGCATATTACGGCTATTTGGGTTTACACTTACTTCAATTCCATAGAGAATATCGCCATCTTCATTATGATTCACAAAATTATCTTTAACAATGTCATGGTAGGTATGGCTATCTCCAAATTTATCATAATCTATTATCATACTAAGTGCATACGCCACTACTTTTCCTTTGTCTTCTATACAAATTTGTCCTTCTGGGAATATTTCAAGGAGCTTCAAAACCGACTTCTTTGTCCACGCTTGGTCTTTTGCATAAATGAGTTTCGAAATATCTTCAATGTCTGCTGCATCTGAAGGAAGTACGGTTCGTAACTTTAATACGTGTTCTGATTCTGACGGATGGGGAATAATTTTTTCTGAGTTATCTATTGCCATAAAAAAAATTGAAAATTGATTTAAAAATTGTTGTCTTAAATTATTAACGCTTTTTCAACGTCTGTGTTTGTAGTATTATGTATATTTGCAATCTTTAAATTTAAAAAAATAATAGCGATAAGCGAAATTATACACCTGCGAATATTCATTTCAATCACACATTCTTCACTATTTTAAAAATGTACTCATCTTATCTTTCAGAGGCTAATCAGAAATTTTCAACATTTAAAAATCAGTCTCGTCTTATAGCTACAATTCGTCTGATTTATTTTTTTGCAGCTTTAGTAATTCTTTATTTTTTAATTCCACAAGGTTGGAAAATCGTAACAGGAACAGCTTTTTTACTGTTTTTTGGTTTTCTTTTTTTAGTAAAACTCTATCAAAAATCTGAGCAAAAAAGAAACTACTGGAAGACAAGAATAAAACTTTTAGAAACCGAAAACGAAAGACTACATTATAACTTTGAAAACTTAGACGACGGAATGGAGTTTTACGACCCTCTTCACGCCTATATCAAAGATTTGGATATTTTCGGACAGACAAGTCTTTTTTCGTATATCTCACGTACCAACACAAGCGTAGGAAGAAATTTTTTGGCAAATTGGCTTTCCGAAAAAACGGATGAAAAAACTATTCTTAAAAGACAAGAAATTGTAAAAGAATTAGTTAAAGACAACAAAACAAATACAGAGTTACGTCTTCATCTCCAAACAACAGCACATTTGAGTGAAGAAACTCCTAAAGAATATGCTCAACTCAAAAAATGGCTACAAACGGAAGATTCTTTTTTAGAAAACAAAGTCTTAAATATTGTTCGCTTTGTATTGCCTGTTCTGACAGTTGGAAGTTGGATAGCTACTTTTATGGGATTTGTTACTTATATTCTACCTGTTTTTCTTTCGCTTGTTCAACTGGGTATTGTAGGAAGTTTGTTTCCAAAACTACAACTTACTTATGATACAGTAGGAAAAAACATTCCTTTTCTTCAAAAATATGCTGCTCTGTGGGAAATTATAGAACAAGCTACTTTTGAAAAGCAAGAAACGAAAACCTTACAAAACAAACTCAAAGGCAGCTCAAGAGCAGCCCAAGAACTTGCCAAAACACTAGAACTTTTTGAATATCGTATGAATGGTGTGGCTTTTATGTTTTTAAATGGAATGTTTTTATGGGATATTCATTTTGCTATCAAGCTAGAAAAATGGAGAAAAGAACACAAAACAAATACTCCTATTTGGGTAGAAACACTAGCCGAATTTGAAGCCTTGTTTAGCTTTGCTTCTTTTTCATTTAACCATAAAGAATATATTTTTCCTACTATTTCAGTTTCTATTGAAGATAAATCAGAGAAAAAAAATACAGAAAATGCTTTTGAAATTATAGAAATGGCGCATCCGCTTTTGAAAGAAGGTGTTAGAATTTCTAATGATTTTACAGCTGCAACCATCAGAGAAATTGCACTCATTACAGGTTCTAATATGGCAGGTAAGAGTACATTTTTGAGAGCGTTGGGGATAAATATGGTCTTGGCGTGTGCTGGTGCGCCTGTTTGTGCAACTAAATTTGATTTTGTTCCAATGCTAATTAGTAGTAGTATGCGTATTATTGATTCTTTAGAAAAAGGAGAATCTTCATTTTTTGCAGAACTCAAAAGACTAAAACAAATCTTGGATATTTTGGCAGAAGCTGAAAAACAAGGCGAATATAATATGATTTTGTTAGATGAGATTTTAAGAGGTACAAACTCAAAAGACCGTTATTTAGGTTCAGTTGCAATCATCAAACAGCTTTTAAAACTTCCTGCAACAGCTTTCATTGCTTCTCACGACGTAGAATTATCTAAATTAGAAGAGCAGTTTCCAAAGCAAATCACCAATTATGCTTTCGAAGTAGAGAATCAAGATACAGGACTTCACTATCCATACAAAATCAAAAAAGGGGTTTGTCAGAACACAAATGCAGTCTTTTTGATGCAAAAAATGGGAATTGAAATGTAAATTTTCAAAAACCTCGTTGACGGCTGCATTTTGAGCCTCAACGACGGTTAAATATTGATTCTACTTAGTTGTTAGTGGGGACACCAACAACGGATTTTTTCGCCATTTTCGGTGCCTCACCGACGATAGTTTACATCAATTTTATTTTATGAAGTTATTGAATTATAAATACACTAATGAAGAAATAGAACAGCGTTTTGACAAAATTCGTCAGCAAGTTTTTATACAGTCTAAACAAATCAAAACAGAAAATTTTAGCGTAGTTTCAAATGATGATATAAAACTGATTTTTAATCTTTACGATACTCATTTTTTTGATAATTATTTCAAAGAAAATGAGGTAACTTCTAAAATGGCTTTTGATTGGTCTAAAAAAATGACTTCGGCAGGTGGAAAATTGATGTATTATAAGGTTACAAAGCAAAATCCTGTTCAGTTTAGAATGCGAATTTCTGCCTATTTGATTTTCAATTCTTTCAAAAATGATTCTGCCAAAACTGTAAATTTAGCAGGATTTCAGACCAAAAACCGTTTGGAAGCTCTTATGCACGTTATCGAACACGAAATAATCCATCTTGTAGAATTTTTAGCTTTCGGAGACTCTAGTTGTAGAAAAGATAATTTTAAAAAATTAGCTAACCATATTTTCGGACATACAGCCTTTACACATCAACTGCTGACAGGCAGAATGGAAGCCTTGAAAGAATATGATTTAAAAGTAGGCGACTGGGTAAATTTTTCGTTTGATGGAAAAGAATACACAGGTTTTATTCACCGAATCACAAAGCGAGCCACTGTAATGGCTTTAGACAAAAATGGAGAGTACAAAGACAATAAAGGAAATCGTTTCAAAAAATATTATATCTTGCTAAAATATTTAAAGAAACTAGAAAGTAAGCCAGTTTGATTTTATTATAAAATTTGAAATTCAAAGTAAAAGTATTATTCCATTTCTCATTTATCACTAAAAATTAATCATTAAAAAATTGGAATTCGAAAAACTCAACGAAGCACTCACTTTTATTCGCTCATTTTATAAAGAAAAACCGAAAGTCGGAATTATTTTAGGAACTGGTTTAGGCGCTTTAGTTAATGAAGTAGAGACGGAACTTACTATTTCATATCAAGACATTCCTCATTTTCCTCTCTCAACAGTAGAAAGCCACGCAGGAAAACTCATTTTTGGTAAACTTTCTGGACACAATGTAATCGTTATGCAAGGGCGTTTTCATTATTATGAAGGTTATTCAATGAAACAAATTGTATTTCCTGTGCGTGTAATGAAAATGTTAGGAATTGAGTACTTATTCGTTTCGAATGCTGCTGGTGCATTACATCCAAATTTTAAACTAAGTGATTTGATGATTTTAGAAGACCACATCAATTTACTTCCTTCTAATCCATTAATTGGAAAAAATATTCCTGCTTTGGGTATTCGCTTTCCAGATATGTTTGAACCCTATTCCAACAAACTGATAGAACTAGCAGAAAATGTAATTTCAGAAAATCAAGAGCTTAGTTTTTCTAATTTTCATAAAGGCGTTTATGTTAGTGTTTCAGGACCCAATCTTGAAACGAGAGCAGAATACCGTTATTTGAGAACAATAGGCGCAGATGCCGTCGGAATGTCGACAGTGCCAGAAGTAATTGCAGCCGTACATATGAATCTACCTGTTTTTGCTGTCTCTGTCTTGACAGACTTGTGCCAACCAGAAAATGTAAAACCTATTACATTAGAGGAAGTCTTAGAAGCTGCTGCCGTAGCTGAACCAAAAATGGCTTTTTTATTTAAGGAAATGATTAAGAAATTAGATTAATGAAAAAATTAAAATTTAAAAATGCTTTTTACACTTTGTCAGTGCTATTTCTGATTGTTTTGTCTTGTAAGAATAAAAATACATTACCCAATTTAAATGGAACTTATACGACGTTTAATATTAGCTATAAAGGTGAAAACTTGATACAAAGTGGTAATAAAATTGCTTTTGCCAAACAAATACAGATAGATGAAAATAATATATTACTTAGTTTAGGTTACGATAGATTTGTGGTAGCAAAGCTTGATTATAAAAATGATAGCACTTTGGCTATTTATAAATCTTCTGATAAGCGATTTAATGGAAAATACAATGTAAAAATACACAATGCAGAATTAGAATTAAATTCAGAGGATATTTATATTTATGCCCAACGAATGAATTTAAATTTATTAGACTAAAGTTTTCAGAAACCATTATATACAGAGGCGATGTTTTGATATGAAGAAACGAAATAATATTGATGTGTAAGTAACTTTTGTAACTGACATAAATAGGCAGAAGAGCTAATTTTGTTCTATTATTTTTATTCAGTCAGTTTAAAAGGATAGAGGATGAAATTCACTTTTTACACACTTATTTTATTTACTTTTTTATTTACTTCTGCAACGCTTTACGCACAAGAAGACTTAAAAGAAATAGAACAAGCTCCCGACCCTCATTTTTCTTTTAAGGAGCTGTCGCCAACTCTACACTGTTTTGAAGATTCTTTAGAAGAAAAGACATTAGCTAATGCACTTCAAAAAGGATTTTTTAGTGCAAAACTTCGTAACTTTTTGATGTTTACAGACAACCAAAAAGGCTTGAATGATTATTATGCCAATGGTTTTGGAATGGGTTTGCACTATAAAAGTAAAAACTGGCACGGTCTGCATATTGGAGTAGGTGGTTTTTTCAAGTTCAATTTGCTTTCCAATCATTTAAGAAATAGCAGATATGAACTTGATTTGTTTGATATAGAAGACCCAGAAAATCATCACGATTTAGACCGATTGGAAGAGTTGTATTTAGCTTATGACAACAAATACTTTACAGCAAAACTAGGACGTTTTACCATCCAAACTCCTTACATTAATGCACAAGACGGACGTATGCGCCCAGCCGTGCAAGAAGGATTGCATTTGCAATGGAATCCTATCAAAAAATTGCAGTTTGAAGGTGCTTGGATTTGGGCAGTTTCGCCTCGTAGTACAGTCGATTTCTATCCTGTTGGACATTCTTTAGGTATTTATTCGCAAGGTATTCGTACAGATGGTTCAGAAGCTAACTATTTTGAGCATCAACATACAAAAGGAATTTTTTCATCAGATATTTTATTCAACCTTGAAAGAGTTAAGTTTCACTTACACAATCAGTATGTGGAAAATATATTTAATACATCACTTTTTAGTGTAGAATATATTGATTTGGATAGTATTGCTTTTTCGCCTTTATTTGGTTTACAGTATCATTACCAACATAAATTAAATAAGGGAGGAAATTCTACTTCAGAACTGGCTTATTACGAATCTCAAAAACAAGCACAGGCGTTTAGTATTCGCTTAGGAGTTGCTAATTATAAACATTGGTTTACTGTCAATTATACACGCATCAATAAAGACGGACGTTTTTTATTGCCAAGAGAATGGGGACGAGAGCCATTTTTTACGTATATGCCTCGTGAACGAAATGAGGGAGCAGGAGACGTACACGCATTTAGCACACAATACCACTCATTTTGGCTAGACCATAAAATTTCTCTTACACTAGGATATGGGTATTATGATTTACCAAATGTTACCAATTATAGATTAAATAAATACGAGTTACCTTCCTATCATCAATTCAATATTGATATACGATACAAATTTGAGGGGTATTTTGAAGGCTTAGAAATGCAGTGTCTAATTGTTAGAAAAGAGAATGCAAAACCACAAGAAAACACAAAATACATTTTTAATAAAACCAATCTTACAAATTACAATTTTGTTATAAATTACCATTTTGGTAAGTAAAAAAAATATTTAATATTGTTTTTTACTAGAGTACTGGACATGAGATAAAAAGTTGTTGGTGTCACTTTTTCCCTGTTCTGTGAGTCACAGAACATCAAATATCTATGGATGTCCAGCACTCTAGTTTTTTACAAAACTCTACGAGCCGTAACAAAATTTTCTTGCCAGTGCTTCATATAAAAATCATCTTCTACTACTCCCCTTGAGGTTGAAGTATGTATAAAATAAACGCTTCCATCTGATTCTACACGACTTATAAGTCCTACATGAGATATTCTTCCATTATTTTTTTTAGAAGAAAAAAACACTAAATCACCTTTTTGAAGATTCTTTTTTGAAATATATTTTCCCATTTCTGCTTGTCCTGTCGTGGTGCGTGGCAAACTAATTCCGACAGTAGAATAAGATTTACATGTCATTCCAGAGCAATCAGTAGCAGGTTTTTTCTTTGGATTTTTTAAAAGGTGTGGTGTTCCTAACTGCTTACGAGCAGCATCTACCACTTTTTCAGCTTTAGATAAAGAGGTTGAACTTGTATTTTCTGAATTCTCATTTTCTTCTGTTAGGTCTTCATTATTTACAACTGATTCTGAAACCTTAACTTTGTTTTTCAAAGTATTGTTCTTATCATTTTCAATATCTTGAATAGTAACAAGTTTAAAGTTGCCACAAGATGATAAAGTAAATAAAAATAATAAGAGTAATACAGGAAAGTAAAATAATTTTTTCATCGTAGATAGAATTTTAGTGAGTAAATAAAGTGTATTCAAATCTACAAAATCTTATTCTAAAACTATTCCAAAATAATTTATAACAATTCTTATAAATAATAATTTATGAGAAGTTATAATTATCGCAATTTTATTTTCCCCTCACTCTCTGATAAATAATTTATTTTTTCCCACATTTACTTTGTTTATAAAATAATACTGATATAAATAGTTTTGTAGAATTTTCTATACAAAAACTCAAGTTCACCAAGAATAATTTTTATCAGGGAAACACAAGAGAAATATATTAACTTTGAAAAATAAAGTATTATAAAAATAAAAAAGGTCTGAATACTATAATTCAGACCTTTTTTATATGAAAGTCGATAAAATTTTAATCTACTTCTGCTGAGATGCCACGTTCACAAATTGCGTTACGCATCGGAACAAGGTCGTTCCAAGAACCTTCTTTTACAGAGCATTTTCCTTTAAAATGAATAATCCAAGTACACTGTTCTGCTTGTGGTTCAGAATGATTACAAACATCTATAAGCGTATCTATAACGTGGTCAAATGTGTTTACTTCGTCGTTGAAGACAATCAAACGATGCCCTTCCTCTGTTTTGGTATCTACTTCTTCTAAAACTTCTGTTTCTGTATTGGAATAAAATCCTGTATTAGCTTTATTGTTCTGAATAAATTTGGAAGCGTTTGAAAAGTGTTTCATAATTGAATGTAGTTGAAATGTAAGAATGTGCAAAGACCTAAAAAATTGGGTGTATTTAATACAAAAATACGATTTTATAAAAAAAATAACCAATTTATCAAAGGAATAGTTTATAAGCACACGTTTTTTTTAGATTTTCGTTATTCTTTTTTAAAACGTTATAGAATTACCACTTTAACCATTCATAATGCAAAGACCTATCACAAAACTAGCTATTATCTTTTCATTACTTTTTGCTTTTGCTTGTTCTTCTTCATACAAGGTGTGGCAACGACAAGTAAATAAAAATGTAAAAAATCATTTGGCTATGAAACCCAATCTACCTACTCCTCCAAATACGATTTGGATAGATGGCAATTTATTTATAGACAAAACCGAAGTTGTAAATTTAAGTTATTTGGAATACTTGCATTATATGAGTGAAGATTCTTCCTACGACCACTATCAGAGTCAAATTCCAACTACTGGAGCTTGGATGAATAGAGATATTCCATTTTCTGATTCTGTAAAACTTGCTCTTTCGCTGGGTTACCTTGAATATGAAGGCTATCGCTTTTTGCCTGTTGTTGGAGTTTCTCACGAGCAAGCTATAAATTATTGTAAGTGGAGAAGTGAAGCCGTTACACAAAGTTTTGTTAGTAGCAGAGACACTAAATACACCTTTGAATATCGCCTTCCAACTGAAAAAGAATGGGAAAAAGCTGCCTTAGCTACAATAGATACTTTGAATGAAGAGAATCTAAAATATGGTTTTAATCTTGCCAGTGTTCCTATTTCATCCTTTAATTTGAGCCAAAAATTAAATCAAAACATAGAAGATTCATTAGCTATTCCTCCAACTGTTTATGCATATCAAAACCCTACAAATCTTTTTGGACTTCATCACACCATAGGAAATGTAGCTGAAATGATAACAGAAAAAGGAATTGCAAAAGGAGGCTCTTGGATGCACGTTCCTTTGCAAAGCACTATTAAAGAGCGTATTCGTTATAACTACCCTACTGCTTGGTTGGGTTTTAGATGTGTTTGTGAGGTAAAGGAAAAACCTTAAATTTCATTTTAAAAAAGTGTCATTTCTCCACAAAGAGGAGTTTGTAGAAGTTCTATAATTTTTTCTCTCTCACGCTCGTTGTCATAACTTCCAAAAAGAAACATAAGTTTTGTAAGAGCTGCTTCAGAGGTAAGGTCATTTCCACTCACTACTCCGATTTGTGTGAGAGCGTGGCTAGTTTCATAATGCCCTTGCAAGACATAACCTCCTGCACATTGTGAGACATTAACGACAACCACTCCACGTTTAATAATTTTTTCCAAAATATCAATTACCCACTTTTCTGTTGGGATATTTCCAGAACCAAACGATTCTAAAACTACTCCCTTTAAGTTTTCACTCTCTAGCATTGGAAGATAATATTTCGGATTCATACTAGGGTGTATTTTCCAAAGAATAACATTATCGTCCATCGCACTTTTAAAACTTAATCTTTTTGTAGGAACAGGCAGAATATAACTCTTTGCGTAATTTATAAAAATACCAGCCTCAGCCAAATGAGGATAATTTTGTGATTCGAAAGCTGTAAAGTTTAGACTCTGAACTTTTTTGGAGCGATTGCCTCTCAAAAGTAAATTATCAAAATAAACACAAACTTCTGGAACTAGGGCGATATTTTGCTCAATGATAGTCTCCTTTCCCTCTTCTGTTTTGATTACTTGTTGTTTCTTGTCTTGCATAGAAGCAATTTCCAAAGCTCCAATCAGATTTTCTCTTGCATCGGTTCGGTGAGCACTTATCGGAATTTGTGCGCCTGTCAAGATAACAGGCTTTGCTAAGTTTTGAAGTAAAAAGCTCAAAGCAGAGGCAGAATATGCCATTGTATCTGTTCCGTGAAGAATCACGAAGCCATCAAACTCATCATACAATTCTTCTATAAGCCAACTCATACTTAGCCAATGTTCTGTTCCCATATTTGATGAGTCTATAGGCTCAAAAGGCACAAGCATAGTAAGTCGAAACTTAAAACGTGTCAGTTCTGGTACTTTCTCCAGCAAAACTTCAAAATCGAAAGGCACAAGACTTCCTTTTTCGTCATAATCCATTCCGATTGTTCCTCCTGTGTAGATTACCAAAATAGAAGTATTACAGTCTTCGTCGGCTGCCGTACGTAAGTTGATGATGTTGTATTGGTCTAAAATCATTTTTTCAATTATGAGTTCAGTATTTCTGACGCACTGATAGATTATCAATGTGATTTATATACTTGTAAATAATTCTTTAGCATTTTGAGTAGTTTTTTCTGCTACTTCTTTTATGGTAAGTCCTTTTATTTCAGCTACTTTTTTGGCAATAATTGGAATATAACTACTCTCATTGCGTTTTCCTCTATGTGGCACAGGAGAAAGATAAGGTGCATCTGTTTCTAAAATAAGATGTTGTAAATCTACACTTGGCAAAACTTTATCTAATCCACCATTTTTATAAGTAACTACACCTCCAATTCCCATCAAAAAACCCAGTTTTTGGATTCTTTCGGCTTGTTCTTGCGTTCCACCAAAACAATGAAAAACTCCTTTCAAACTCTCATCTTTCATTTCTTCCAAAATTTCTAAAGCCTCATCTGTTGATTCCCTTGTATGGATAGCAATCGGAATATCGAATTTCTTGGCCCAATTTATCTGAATTTTGAAGGCTTCTTTTTGCTGCTCAAAAAAAGTTTTATCCCAATATAAATCTAAACCTATTTCTCCAACAGCCGAAAATTTGCGCTTGTTTAGCCATTCTTCTACAATATAAAGTTCTTTTTCAAAATCTTTCTTTACCGAACACGGATGCAATCCCATCATAGGAATAAAACGTTTTTTGTCTTTTTCCTCTACTTCAAACATCGGCTCAATAGAAGCACGGTCAATATTTGGTAAATATACTCTTTCTATGCCTGTGCTATCTAATCTATCTACCAATTCATTCCAGTCAGCTTTAAATTTTTTATCGTATAGGTGAGCGTGCGTATCTATAAAATTCATAGGTGTAAATTGTTGTTTTAGTAATTATGTTACAAAATTAGTAAAGAGTAAGCACTTTACAAGTTACTTCTTTACCAAAACCTAATCTTGCTCCTTTTCACTTTCATTATACTTATTGCAACTGAATTTGTGAATTTTTACTTTTTTTTCTTCAATTATGGGCTTAAATTAGCAAAAAACTTTATTTTTTTTAGAACTCACAAAAAAACAAGCTATGAAATACAACATAAAAGAAATTACTGACATCACTCCAGAACAAATCAATCAGCTTATACGAGACAGAAGAACCATTTATCCTCATGAGTGTACTGGGGAAAAAATTGATGATAAAATTGTATGGCAACTCTTAGAAAATGTAACTTGGTCGCCTAATCACGGAAAGTTAGAGCCGTGGAGATTTTTCGTTTTTGCAGATGAGAAAAGAGAAGAGTTAGGAGACTTTCTTATTAATTTATATAAAAAAACAACTCCAGAGCAAGAATATAAAGAAGAAAAAGCTATCAAATTACGTAAACGAATGAGCCAGTCTTCGCATATTGTGGTAGTGGTGGCTCGCACAAATCAAAATCCACGTATTCCAGCGATTGAAGATATAGAAGCTGTTGCTTGTGGCATTCAGAATATGCAACTTTCAGCAGCCGTTTATGGATTGGCAAGTTACTGGGGAACTGGTGCGCTCGTCTATGCTGACGAAACACATACACAATTTGGTCTGTCTGAAAATGAAAAAATAGTTGGTTTTTTATATTTAGGAGTGCCTAAAGAAGACTTAGTAAAAGAAGCTACACGCAAACCTATACAAGAAAAAGTAGAGTGGATAAAATAGTTATTAACTGAACTTACGCAACATGCTGCTCTGTGTGAGTAGGGTTTGTAAAATTTGAAACTGTGTCCTGTATTTCACAGGACACTAATCTGCGTAACTCTAGTTATTAATTATTTAGTGATAGCCTTTATTGATTAATAATTGAAAAGACAAACATTTGTGTAATTTTGTTTTTTGTATCCATTTATTCCCTTAACAACGGTTCAATAAATTTTACTTGATTTTGAATAAAGAAAACAACCCTATTCTTACTATTACAGATGTTCGAAAAGAATATCATAATCATACAGCACTTTCTGGCGTAAGTCTTTCTATTCCGACAGGAAGCATTTACGGACTTCTTGGTCCTAATGGTGCAGGAAAAACATCGCTTATCCGTATCATAACCCAAATTACAGGAGCAGACGAAGGTAAAATTCTTTTTGAAGGCGAAGAGTTAGCGCCAAAACACATTGCAAAAATTGGTTATCTACCAGAAGAGCGTGGGCTTTACCCAAAAATGAAAGTAGGAGAGCAATTGATGTATTTAGGAAGACTTAAAGGAATACCGAAAGCCGAAATTGAAAGCAAACTTAAATACTGGCTTACTACGTTTGATATGAAATCGTGGTGGGGAAAAGAAGTAGGAGGACTTTCAAAGGGAATGCAACAAAAAGTACAGTTTGTAGCAACCGTTTTGCATCAGCCCAAACTATTGATTTTAGATGAGCCTTTTTCTGGTTTTGACCCTGTGAATGCTAACCTTCTGAAAGATGAAATCTTGAAACTGCGTGAGCAAGGCACAACCGTTATTTTCTCTACACACCGTATGGAATCAGTAGAAGAACTTTGTGATACAATAGCACTCATTAACAAATCTCGTAAAATATTTGAAGGCAAAAAAGCTGATATAAAAATGAGTCACCGAACGCATATTTTTGAAATTCAGACAGATAAGCCTATCAAGGAAAATGGAAATTCTTATGAGATTTTGAAAGGAAGCCAAGAAACAGACTTCAAAACCTATCTGACTTCAGTCAAAATTAATGAACAAGCAGAAAAAAATGCGCTCGTACAGGAGCTTATCAATGATTATGAAATAATTGCTATGCAAGAAAAACTGCCTTCTATCAATGATATTTTTATTAAAATGGTGGAGAATTAACAAACAACATTCTCTATATTTCTCCATAGGACAGAGTTTGTAAACTCTGTCCTATGGAGAAATCATTAATCAAAAATATAATTTCTGATTAATGACTTTCCACAGCTTCCAATCTCTCTTCTTTATTTTCTACAGCTTTCACATCTCCAGCAATCGCTACAAAAATGTTATTTTCCTCAATAAAATCACGCTTTTCGAAGAGTTCAGATAAGAGAACGTTTCCAATAATGTAGTTTTCTCTTTTTTCTACAACATCTTGAAAATTGAAATTTTCTCTCAATTTATTTTCCGTCAAGTTTTCATCAAAACGTAAATAAACTTCTGCTAGAGCATTTTTTGTAGTCTTAAACTGTGTCGTGGTTGGAACATCAATACTTCTTACTTTTCTATATTCATACTGATAGTCATAACGCAGTGCAGAAATATCAGACAAGACAGCCGAGCCTGTAGGGTGTCCTCCTGCTCCTTTTCCAATGAAAGTTTGTTTGTCGGAGAACGCAGCTTCTACCAAAACAGCATTATTTTCATTTTCTACGTTGTAGAGTGGGTTATCAGCAGAAATAAAAACAGGCAAGACATAAAGTAAGAGTTTGTTCTCTTCTATCTTTCCAATACGTGAAATATTAGCAACTAGCTTTATTTTGAAACCATTCTGACTGTTTTTTGAATAGGCTTTCGCAAAATCAATATCTTCTTTTTTAAGGGTATTGATACCCATTCTCAATACTTCATCTGGATTTACAAAAATTCCATAAGCCTGTGCTGCCAGTAAACAAAGTTTATACATTGCATCAAAACCAGCTACATCTAAAGTGGGGTCAGCTTCTGCAAAACCTAAATCTTGAGCTTGCTTCAATGCCACGTCATAAGTCAGATTTTCCGTAGCAATTTTTGATAGAATATAATTCGAAGAACCATTAAAAATTCCACTTACAGAATATAAAAGTTCGTTGTCGTAGTATTCTGCTAGTGTTCGGACAATCGGAATGCTACCACAGGCAGCAGCTTCATATAAAAGCGAACTTCCTGTTTCTTTCTGAATCTTGACAAGTTCCTCCAAATGTAGAGCAATCATTTTTTTGTTTGCCGTAACTACATTTTTTCCAGCTAAAAGAGCTTTTTTTACAATCTGATAGGCTTCATCGGCATCAGAAATAAGCTCTACCACAAGATTTATTTCTTCGTTTTCTAGAATTTCATTCTTATCAAAGGTAAAATAAGAAGCATCAATAGAACGTTTTTTTGTCTTGTCTTTTACACAAATTTTCAAAATCTGTGCTTCAAAGCCTGTGTTTTCGGTGTTGTTTTGAAGAATGTCGTAGAGTCCTTTTCCGACACAGCCAAAGCCAAACAAGCCTATTTTCAATGTTTTTTTCATAGTTGGTGGTTGTATTTATTTTTTAATCTTAAAGACTGAATTAAAAATAGGTCATTTTATTCAGCATTCAAAATTAAATTGCAACCACGACACGCTGCGAAAGGTGCTGCCCTTGAAGTGTTCCTGATTTCCATTTTGGAAATGATGAAAGTATTTTTTTAGCTTCTTGTTCGCAGCCTTGTGCTTCAATATCTGTAATTTGCCCTTGACTATTGACTACAAAAGCAACATACTTTGTTTCTTGCTGCATAGAGATTTTACAAGCGTTTTTATTCATTTCAGTTTTCAAAACTTGTGCTACTTGCTCTAAAGACGCATTTTCTGGACTTGCATTTTCCTCTAAAATAGTTGTAGTAATTGCCATTCCTTCTTTTGGAGTTGGCAAATCCATTTTTTCTGAAATAGAAGCTGTAAGGCGTTCAGCATTTTCTAAGTCTTGGTCTGTGATAGAATACGCTAAGTCTGTATTTTTTTCTATCACTTCATTATCTTTCTGATTGAAAAATATTCCCATTCCAATCACAAACAACAGACAAACCGAAGCTGCTACCGAAAGATAAGGGTTGGAAAAGGAGAAAAATACTGTTTTTGATTTTTTACGTGAATTGTTATTCTCTACTTCATTCAAAAGTGCATCAAAATCTTGATAGGATTTGATTTTTTCTGATGAAATTGGTTTTTGATTAAAATTTATATCTTGATGTTTCATTTTATACAAAGTTAGATTTTAGAATTGTGTAACAATCAGCATAGCTAATTTTGATTTTAAGATTAAACCTAATTCGTAATTGTATTTTTAATTTTCTCTAATATTCTATAGGTTTTCATTTTGGCTGCGCTTTCTGTTGTCTCTAAGATAAAACCAATTTCTTTGAAAGATTTGTCTTCAAAAAAACGAAGTTCTATCATCTGCATCTCTTTTGGTTTTAGGGTTTCTAATACTTTTTTTAGCTCTCCGATGCGTTCTTGTTGTCTTTCATCTGCTTGGGCTTCTGAAAAGTTAGTGAGTTTTTTTGCTGTTTCCTCTTCTAAAGAATACACAGGCATTTTTTTATGCTTTCTATAATATTTCAAAAACTCGTTTGATGCAATTCTGTAGAGCCACGCTGAAAACGGCACTCCTTTATATTCGAATTTATGAATATTGGTCAGAGCTTTCACAAAAGTTTGTGCTGTTAGGTCGGCAGCTAGAGCTTCATCATTTGTTTTTCTATATAAAAAACGAAAAATAGCTTCATAGTTGGTTTCATAAAGCACTCTAAAATGTTTAGGGTCGTTTTGTGCAGCCAAAATGAGTTCTTCTTCGCTTTGGCTTTGAACAGATACTTGCAATATGCTACGTGTTTCAGATGAGTTCAAACAAAATTATTAAAGGTTAAAAGTAAGCATTCAGTCTGCGATAAAAGCTACTTTAATTTACTCTTTACAAATAAAACCGTATTTTAGTAGAAAAGTAACATTTCCTTCCTCATTTTTTACAAAATTCTGTCATTTAGCCCTTAAATAAAGTCCATTTTATGAAAAGTAACTCTTTTATTTTTCTAGCTATCTTATTTGTTGGTTGTAGTTTCGCTACGTTTTCATTAGCTCAAACAGACAGCACTGCCAATAAAGAAAACGTATCTACACCTTTGCACCTTGCCAAAGAAAAACTTACTGAAGCAGACCTAAACAAAACAACCCTTACAGAAGAAACACGCCTAGTTTCGGTCAGTCGTTCAGAAAAAGAACTTGAAGATATTCCTTCTACAGTATATGTGGTTACGAAAGAAGAAATTTTGGAAAACGGATACATTACACTGGTAGATGTTTTGAAAACTGTTCCTTGGATAAAAGTCTCTCAACCTGGTTCAGGTGTTTTGGGAGAAATGTTTTTAATGCGTGGGCAAATAGGCAATGAATACACCAAAATTTTGATAAATAATGTTCCTATTCAACCTGCTGTAAATGGTGCGCTTGCTATTGGAGCGCAACTTCCTATCGCTCAAGCTGAAAGAATAGAGATTGTATATGGCCCTGCTTCTGCTGTTTATGGTGGAGATGCTGTGGCTGGGGTAATAAATATTATCACTCAGACTTCTGAAAAATCAGCTTATGCACAAGCAAATGCCTATTTTGGTACAAACGATTATCGCCATGTAGATTTTTTAGCTGGGGGAAAGGCTGGAAGAGACAAAAATGTTTTGCAGTATAGTATTTATGGAAATCTTACCAAAAGAGAAGATTTGAACTTGGATAGAGACTCGGAAGCCTTTAATCCATTTAATACATTTTTAAACTCTTTTACTGCTCCAAATGAGCCTGAAATGAGAAGACTACTTACAGAACTAGCAATAAATCAGCCAGATTCTTTTTTAAGATTATTAGAAAACCAAGCTGGAATGAGCTATTATGAAGGCGGTAACCCCTTTAAAGCTGTTGTAAACCAACTACCTGAACAAAGTTACTTGATAGGCGTAAAATTTAAGTACAGAAAGTTCCAAGTAGCAATAGATGAAATGTATAGCCGAAGACATAGTGTTTTAGGGCGAACACCTGCTTTTTTTTCGTATGCTAGTCCCGAAACCTATATGGGTGAAACCATTCGTAGGACACATGTCTCATATCAAACAAGTAATAAAAACTCTTCATTCTTGATAAATGCTTCCTACCTATTTTATAGATTAGATGCAAATAGCTCTTTTGGAACTAATTATAACATAGGTAGATCTGAAGGTCGTTCGTATCGTTATGAAGGCTCAGATGACGTTTTTTTAGAAAGCATTTATACAAGAAAATTTAATCAAAACCTTGAGATTACAGGTGGTTTTTCTGCCACACTTTCGGCAAACCTACCTGTTACTAATGACCTTGAAGAGCCTTTTGATATAACATTATATCAAGATGCCTTAAATGGTAATCTTGAACCTGACCCTATATTAGGAAATTTTGGTTATAATGGAAATAATCTTATGAACGGAGGAATATTTTTACAAGCCTATTATACGCACGACAAATGGGTAACTGTTGTGGGAGGAAGAATTGATTTTCGTGATAGATTTGAAGGAGATAGTATCTCTACGAATGTAGCGTTAAACCCTAGAGCTTCTATATTATATAAGGCAAATTCTAAATTATCTTTTAGAGCTTCTGGAGCAACAGCCTTTCGTGCCCCATCTCCTTCTACTCAATTTGCTTCAACAGCTTTACTAGACCTTGAAACAGACTCAGTCATTTATCAACAAATTCCAAACCCTAATCTTAACCCAGAACATTCCGTTACAATAGAAACAGGAGTTCGTTATTTTCCTGCCAAAAATATCACACTAGATATTGTAGGTTATTTTACAGGAACAAGAAGTCCGATTGTGGGACGTTTCCGTAGAATAAATAAAAATATCTACCCTAATGCCTCTTATCTCTCTGGTAATTCTAATGGTACAGCACGAGAGTATATTAATGATGAGGACAGCCGTTCGGCAACGTATGGAATACAAGGGATACTAAAAGTAAAAAATATTATTAAACGCATTCATTTGGACACAGATTTATTTTTTAGTTATACACAAGGAAGTGAGGTTTTACCTGACAATGGTGGCACAATAGATGATTATCGCATGCAACCTGATTTTATGGGACAATGGCGTATTTCTTTTCGTCCTTCTCAAAAATGGTATATTAATTTTCAGAATATCTTAATGACTGGATGGTATAGACGCAATGTTTTTAATGTAGAACAATACGAAGAAGATAGAGCTAGAACAGATGGTTATTATACTTTAGATATACTTGCACGTCATTACTTTAATAAAAATGTAAGTGCCTATTTTAGAATAAATAATGTTTTTGATGCAAAATATGGAGGAATAGATGCTACAGGTTTGGATATAGATGCTACCTTCAATCCTCAATTACAAAGAAATATACAGGCAGGAGTGAGTTTTAAGATAAATTAGAGAGATAATCAACAATAAATAGTAAATTGCCTATCTTTTTAGTAGCTTTCGTGAAAAATAAAAATACAGACCAAAACAATTAATTTTCTTTATTAAACTCAATGAAAAGTCGCATTTTAGACAAACGCCTTCAAAAATTTCGTCTTCGTTTAGATGAAACCATTAAAAATCTACATAATCTGACACAAGATATTCAAAGTAAGGAGCTTTCTGGTACAGTGAGTGAATTGCGTCAGCGTATCAATGAACCCTATATGTTCGTTGTGGTGGGTGAGGTAAAGGCTGGAAAGAGTAGTTTTGTAAATGCACTTTTAGAGACAGAAAAAGATATTTGTAAGGTCGCTCCAGACCCTTGTACAGATACAGTTCAGCAGATTTTGTATGGAGAAGACGAGCAGATTTTGGTAATGAATCCACACTTGAAAAAGATTTTATTACCTGTCGATATTCTCAAAGAAATTGCCATTGTAGATACACCTGGTACGAATGCTATTTCAGAAGGGCATCAAAAGATTACAGAAGATTTTATTCCTTCTTCAGATTTGATTGTCTTTGTTTTTGAAGCTAAAAATCCATACAGACAGTCTAGCTGGGATTTCTTTGACTTTATTCATAAAGACTGGAGAAAAAAAATAATTTTTGTTTTGCAGCAATCAGATTTGTTGAACGAAGCTGATTTAAAGACAAACATTGAAGGCGTTCGAAAACACGCAGAGAAAAAGGGACTTTTAGAACCCAATATTTTTGCTGTTTCTGCCAAACTAGAAAAGGAAGGAAATCACGAGGCTAGTAATTTTGCAGAAATTAGAGAATATATCAAAGAAAATATTACAGGTGGGCGTGCGCCAATTTTGAAGCTAAAAAATAATATTGATACCTCTAAAACTATTCTTACTAAAATAAAAGAAGGTGTACTATTAAGAGAAAAGCAACTTGAAGCTGACAATAAATTTAGAGTAGAAATAAAAAAATCACTCAACGAGCAAGAAAAGAAATCACTCTACCAAGTAGATGTTTTGATAGAAAATATTTTGGGAGCGTATGAAAACATTACTAGAGAAACCGAACAAGAAATTAATAAAGGATTGAGTTTTGGAAGTTTATTAGGAAAGTCGTTTCGTTCAGTTCTTTCAGACAAAGAATCTGTAAAGATGTGGTTTGAGCGTGTGGCACAAGATTTAGAAAAAAATCTTACCAAAACACTTACCCAAAAGTTATCAGAAGGTATTACAGCCATAGCAGATACCATTCAGCAGATGGCAAAAATAATTGACTTACAACTTAGCAATAGTCCAAAAATTTTAAAAGAAAATCATGCTATTTTTGGAGATATTGCCGACCGTAGAAGTAGAGTTTTGCAAGACCTTCAAACTGAATTTCATGAGTTTACTAAAGAAACTGAAAATTTTGTTCAGAAAGATTTGTTTCCAAAGGAAACCAGTTTTTCTACAGATTTTGTCGCAGGTGGGGGAATAGCAATTATTGGAACGGCTATAGCATTACTCACACAAGGAGTTGTTTTTGATGTTACAGGTGGAATTATTACAGGACTCGGACTTATTTTTACTGGTGTTACGGTAGTTCTTAAGAAGCAAAAGATAATGCAAAAATATCGTGAGCAGATTAGTGAAGGCAAACAGGCTCTAAAAGAAGAAATCCATCAAAAACTTTCCACTTATATTTCCAATCTTAAAAATCAGATTGATTCCAATTTCAAAGATTTCGATTTGCTTATGGAAATGGAGCAAAAACAAATTATAGAACTCAAAGAGAAATATGAAGCTGTTGAAAGAGATTTAGATAAGATAATGGACGAACTGGTTTAGGTTTTCTACTTTTTTATCAAGGTTAAAATATTTTTTAATACTAGACTTACTGCTTGCAAAAGCAAAAGAGCAAAACCAATAATAATAAAACTCTTCACTTTTATTCTAAAAAAAAGAGATTCTTAATTAAGAATCAAA
>NZ_JAHDIG010000012.1:39461-39919 GCF_020630935.1 Bernardetia sp. | reverse complement strand
GGTCTGGAGAACCTTCAGACAAACGAAATGCAAATGCTGTGTAGGGAATGCCACCTTTAATAACAATAATACAAAAAGGAATAAGAAAAAAAAGTGTCCCAAAAAGATTGATAAGTGCCTTATTTTTTTCAGAGAAGCGAGCATAAAATACATCTACACGCACATGCTTGTCATCTTTCAGCGTGTAGGCTGCCCCTACAAGAAAGAAAAAAGAAAAAATATGCCACTCCAGTTCTGACAAAAATGCACTACTAAAACCAATGGTGTAGCGTAAAAGCACATCTATACAAACCAAAAAAACTAAAATAGAGGCACACCAACTTGTATATTGCCCTGTTTTTTCTATAAAATTGTCTATTATTTTTATGACCATTTATATTTTGAGGTATAAATTTAGAATGCTTGTTTACTAAACAGTTATAAAGATATAAAAAATAATATTGTGAAATTATAAAGGA
>NZ_JAHDIG010000012.1:0-39451 GCF_020630935.1 Bernardetia sp. | reverse complement strand
AATTTTCTACAAAATAAGATGTTAAATAAAAAAAAAGGAAACATTTTTTAGAATAAGTAAGTTGAAAATTGTAAATTTATACTACTACTTTTTTAATATAGTAATATCTTCACTACATAATCTTACTTATTTCACTCCTATCTTACATGTTTGAAAAAGAACAACGCATTGCTGAACGGGCTCAATTATTACTCAATGAAAACTTAACCTCTGAAGAGTGGAAAAATGCGTATGCTCATTTGGCTTTGGACTATGCCGATTTACTATCTGACATGAAATTTCTGACAAAAATTAGTGATAGACTGCACAACAAACTATCATTGATAAACGAACAAGCAATTAAACATTCTACTGAACTAGAAAATGCGAAAAGAATGATTGCTATTCAGAATGAAGAGTTAAAAAAGAAAATAAGTCAGCGTACTTCCGATGTTAGAAATGCTTATTCACAGCTTTTAGCAACCCATTCGGAATTAGACCAATTTGTTTATAGAGCTTCGCACGATTTGAAAGGACCTATTGCTCGGCTTTTAGGACTTTGCCAAGTAGCAAACATAGAAGTAAAAGACCCTTTAGCAAGAGAATATTTAGAAAAAATAGGAAAGACTTCTTTTGAAATGGGAAATATTTTGGAAAGTCTGCTGTATATAAATGCTTTAAAAAATGAAGTGGCAGAGCCTTCTAGCTTTGATGTAGTAGAAGAAGTTAGAAAAATGTATAAAGCATTAGGTTTTCTATCCAATTACTCTAAAATAGATTTTGACCTAGAAACAGAAATAGAAAAAGTGTTTTTTCACACAGATATAGAGATATTCAAGACCATTATCAAAAATCTTTTGGAGTTTGCTATCAAACATATAGATGACAAAGCAAATAGAAAATCATACATTCATCTACAAATTTTTCAAAAATCTACAGATTTGGAAATTATTATTAGTTACAACGGAATAGAAATTCCAAGCTCTAATTATCATCTGATTTTTAATCTATTTCACAAAATTGCTAACATCGACGAAACCACAGGAACAGAACTCTATACCACTCAACTAGCAGCTTACAAACTACACGGTTCTGTGATTTTATTAGAATCTACAAGAGAAAAAACAACGTTTAGTCTTCATTTGCCTTCTTTTAAAAAGAAAATGCTTGTCAGTTAAAAGCATTTTTTTTATTAAAAATCCTCCATCTCCAAAACTAAACGCTCATCAATATCTCATTTATGATATGTTTGACATTGCTCTTCCCCTCGCTTAGCTAATAAAGTGCTAATAGATTTATTTTCTTTTTCCCATTTTTTATGTTTTAGTTTCTTTGGGTCTAAAAGCATTCAGAGTGAACTACATAAAAAAGCTCAAAGGCAATTTTGTCTTTGAGCTTTTTTAAAAAATCCTCAACGACGGTTTTAGACCTCGTTGACGGTTAGTTTTATTAATTCACACGCTCAAAAATACCAGCAATACCCTGACCACCACCAATACAAGCAGTAACCATTCCGTATTTCTTATCTTGAGCTTCCATTTCGTTCATAAGCTGAACTGTAAGTTTAGCACCTGTACAGCCTAGAGGGTGTCCTAGAGCAATCGCACCACCGTTTGGATTTACTTTTTCTTCATCCAATTTCAAATCACGGATTACAGCTAAAGATTGTGCTGCAAAGGCTTCATTGAGTTCGATAATGTCGATATCTTCTAGTTTTAAGCCAGCTTGCTTCAATGCTTTCGGCACAGCAGCCACAGGACCAATTCCCATAATACGTGGATCAACACCAGCAGACGTGTAAGCCAACATTTTCAAACGTGGTTTTAAGCCTAATTCTTCTACCATTTTTTCAGACATTACCAAAACAAAAGCTGCTCCGTCTGAAGTTTGAGAAGAATTACCTGCTGTAACCGTTCCGTCCATTGCAAATGCAGGACGCAAACGCTGTAAACCTTCCATAGACGTATCTGCACGAGGCCCTTCGTCTGTATCCACTACATATTTACGAGTTTTTTTCTGTCCGTCTTCGTAGTAAGTTTCTTCTACTTCAACAGGAACAATCTGACTCTTAAATTTACCTTCTTCAATGGCTTTCAATGCTTTTTGGTGTGACTTTACAGAAAACTCATCTTGGTCTTGACGAGTAATTTTGTAATCACGTACAATTTCCTCTGCTGTAAGTCCCATAGAAAGCATGTATTCTGGGTGTTCGCTTACGATATTCCAGTTAAGAGCAGGTTTGTAACCCATCATTGGAAGAGCAGACATAGATTCTGTTCCTCCAGCAATAATACAATCTGCTGTTCCTGCTTGAATACGTGCAGAAGCCAAGCCGATTGCCTCCAAGCCAGAACCACAATAACGGTTCAAGACCATCCCTGGAACGTTGAGAGGAAGAGAAAGAAGAGAAACGATTCTACCCATTTGCATTCCTTGCTCACCTTCTGGAATGGCATTACCAACGATAACATCGTCAATACGTGTTGGGTCTAATTCTGGAACAGACTTTACAAGATGCTTAATTACATCAGCAGCCAAATCGTCTGAACGGTAGTTTCTGAAACCACCTTTTTTAGCTTTTCCTACTGCGCTACGGAAGCCAGTTACTATATATGCTGTTTGACTCATTTTCAGTTATCAGTTATCAGTTATCAGTCATCAGTAACCAGTTAAAACCAAGTTTCCAACAGTTGAAAACTGTTGAGAAGAGTTACTGATAACTTTGTTATTTTATATATTAAAAAAAAGTTTTGAGAATTTTTAATTATCCATTCTCAATTTTTAATTATCAATTAGTTACGAAGTGGTTTTCCTTTAAACAAGATGCTATTTACTCTGTCTAAAGTTTTTTGCTCACCTGTAAGCGATAAGAATGCTTCTCTTTCTAAATCTAAAAGATATTGTTCCGAAACTTTTGCAGGTCCTGAAAGGTCGCCACCAGCGATTACGTAAGCTAATTTTTTAGCAATTTTGATATCGTGTTCAGACGCATAGTGTCCGTACATCATGCCTACTGCACCTGCTGTAAAGGTAGCTAAAGCTGTACGTCCTTCTACTGCGATATCTTGTTGTTGTGTAGGCTGTGTATAACCAGAAGCTACCATTTCCATTGCCTTGCGTTTTGCATCAGCTAAAAGTCTTGAACGGTTGAGCGTGTAGTCATCGTGTCCACGAAGGAATCCCATTTCTAAAGCCTCTTGTGCTGAAGTAGCTACTTTAGCTGTCGCAATATTCAAGAAAATTTCTTGTAAACGATTTACCTTAGGATCGCCACCAGCGTAAGAGTTAGCAGTACGACGAATCATTTCTTTTGTTCCTCCACCTGCTGGAATAAGACCTACACCAACTTCAACCAATCCCATATATGTTTCTGTATGTGCTTGTACGTGGTCTGCGTGTAAACAAAGCTCACAACCACCACCAAGAGCTAAGCCAGATGTAGCAGCTACAACAGGGATGGCAGAATATTTTGCTCTCATCATTGTATTTTGGAACTGACGAATCATCATTTCAATTTCGTCAAATTCTTGCTCCAACGCATACATATAAAGCATAGCCAAGTTTGCACCTGCTGAGAAGTTTGGTGAATCATTACCAATTACTAAACTTGTATAATCTTTTTCTGCTAAAGAAATAGCTGTATTGATACCTTCAATTACTTCACTACCGATAGCATTCATTTTTGTATGGAACTCAAGTCCTAAAACTCCATCTCCCAAATCAAAGATAGTTGTTCCGTCGTTGCCCCAAACCTTATTTGTTCCACGGATTGCATCTAAAACAATAAATTCTTCAGTTCCTGGAACTGTCTTGTACGATTTAGATTCAATATCGTAATATTTTCTCTGACCGTTTTCTGTTTTGAAGAACGAATCTACTCCTTTTACCCAGTCAGCTACTTTATAGCCAGCTTCTTCCATTTTGGCAATCGTATCTTGTACACCAAGTGCATCCCAAGTAGCGAAAGGTCCCATTTCCCAACCAAAACCAGCTGAAACAGCGTCATCTATCTGATAAACGTGGTCTGCAATTTCTGGAATACGGTTAGAAACGTAAGCAAAAACATCATAGAAAGTAGTACGGAAAAACTCTCCATATTTTGAATCATCATTTAAGAAGATTGCAAAACGCTTGCTCAAATCATCCTCATCTTTTGCTTTGCCATATACTTTAATATTTGGCTTTTCTGTTGGCTTGTATTCGTAATTAACTAAATCTAACTCAAGGATTACAGTTTTGCCTTTTTCGTCTTTTGTTTTCTTGAAATAACCTTGTTTGGTTTTATCTCCGTACCATTTGCGTTTATCAAGTTCTTTAACAATGTTTGGAAGCTCAAACATGTGTTTTTGCTCGTCGTTTGGAACGTTTTGCGCTACACCTTGCGCTACTTTGATAGTTGTATCTAATCCAACTACGTCAAGGGTACGGAAAGTAGCCGATTTTGCACGTCCGATAATTGGACCTGTAAGTCTATCTACTTCACCTACTGTCAGACCATACTTTTCAACAGCGTGAAGACCAGACATAATTGCAAAAACACCTACACGGTTAGCGATAAATGCTGGAGTATCTTTACAAAGAACTGTTTCTTTACCTAAATAAAGGTCGCCGTAGTGTAATAAGAAATCTACAATTTCTGGTTTTGTATGCTCACAAGGAATAATCTCCAACAAACGCATATAACGAGGAGGGTTGAAGAAGTGCATTCCACAAAAATGCTCTTTAAAGCCTTGGCTTCTGCCTTCGATGAGCATGTGCATTGGAATACCAGAAGTATTTGAAGCGATGATAGCATCTTCTCTACGATACTGCTCTACTCTTTCAAAAAGTTGTTGTTTTATATCAAGTCTTTCAATGACAGCTTCTAAGATTAAATCACAATCAGCAATCCAATCTAAATTATCAGTAAGGTTTCCTGTTTTGATACGGCTGGCAAAGCTAGTGCTATAAAAAGGCGCAGGCTTAGATTTAGTAGCTTCTACGAGGAACTTGTTTACCAAACTGTTTCTCCAAAGAAGACTTTTTTCTTGCTTTTCGTCTTTTGGAGCTTCTAATGGAATGATGTCTAATAAGACAACTTCACAACCGATGTTAGCGAAATGAGCTGCAATACGAGAACCCATTACACCAGAACCTAAAATTGCCACCTTACGGATGTGACGTTCTGCTGTTTTTTTTGCGCTTTTGCTGTTCTCTACACTAGCAGGAGCTTGAGCTGTAGTCATAAAAATATAGTTTTGGAGTTAAATTAAAATCTAAAAAGTTATCTTTTTTACTAAAAACCATAAGAGTTTTCTCTTAAGTTCTAAGTTACGTTTTATTTTTGAAAGTTATCTTTCTGTGCTTCTTCTACTTTTTGACGTACATTCTGTACAAAGTCATTTTTTTGTGATAAATTTCTTTCTGCTGTTCTATTGATATGTTCTATAACCTCAAAAAAATGTTCCATTTTCTCTGGAGAAAGTTTGTCAAAAATTTGCTTATTAAATGTCTTTACAGATTGCCTAGCTGCTTCTCTTCTTAGCTTTCCTTCTTTTGTTAGGCAAATCATTACTTTCCTTCTATCTTCGGTATCACTCTGACGAACAATAAGCCCTTCTTCTTCCATTGACTTCAAAATACGTGTCAGTGAGCGAGCTTCCATTCCCATAAGCGGAGCTATTTTGGTTGCAGGAGAGCCGTTTTCTTGGTCTATGTTCAACAAAACAAATCCAGTAGAGTGTGTAATTCCGTGTTCTGCACCTATCATATTATACATTTTTGCAATAGCCAGCCAAGAAGCTTTGATAGCAAAATCGACAGAACGTCTTTTTTTTCGTAATGATTGGTCTATTTTATCTTCAATGTTTTTCTCTACTTCTTTTCTTTGTTCTTGAGTGCCATTATTATTCATTGCTATTAAACTATTTTTCTGATATATATTGAGAAATTTGTTTTCGTATTATCAAAATTACTTTTTCTATTTCTTATTCCGTTTATTATTTGGTAATTTCGAAGTATAAGGCTATAAACAAAGGTACATAAAAAATGTTATGCGTGCATAATTTTTTAAGAAAATTTTTATGCTATATCAATTAAGAGCTTGTTTAAAGCTATTTCTTTGAGCTACAAACAGTAAATTTCAGCTTGTATTTGCGTTATTTTCATCCAATAGCTCGCTATTCTATTTTAAAATTTATTGATTAAGCTAAAAACTTTCTCATTTTGGCTAGATAAAACAAAAATTCAAACTTCCCACCATAAAATCTATGTGCTATGGGAAGTTTGAGATGTAACTTAGATGTTATTGAAAAAAGATAGCGTTGATAAATAAACGATTTGTTCCGTACCAAAATGCTCTAAAGTTGGGATTATCTGCAAAAGCTACAAATTTCCCTCTTCCTACATTTTTTGAAATAATAGAAACACTATTTTGCACCTTTTCTTTGTTTGACTTTGATGAATATCCACTCACAACAGCATTTGGCGAATAAACAAGAGGCATAGAATACGGATTCTCTGTATATTCTAAAAATATTCTATTATCCTTAAAAACACGAATCGTTTCAGATTCGTAACCAAAAGCAATCGGATTGGAAAGGTCTAGTTCTCCTTCCAAAATAAGTCCACCAATATAATTTGCTCCTCGGTCGTTACTTTGATTTTCGTATTTTAGACGTTGTCTTATTTCTGAACTACTACCTTCTTTTTGGGATAAATTGAAATACTGACTCCCCTTCAAAAAATTGATAGACGAACCGACTGCAATCAGCTTTCCTCCATTCTGTGTAAAATCTGCAAGAGTATTCGTGTTTAGTCCTCTAGGATAACCACTTGGTAAAATAATAGTCGTATAATTCTGCAAATCAATTCTTGATAAATCACTTGCTTCTATAAGTGAAACTTTCATGTCATAACGTAAATCCAATAAATGCCACATTTCACCAGCCTCATACGAATCTACTCCTTCGCCTACTACAATCAAAACTTTAGGCAACTTCAACGTCTGAAAACTTGGACTTCCCAAATCTATTCCTTCATCTGTTAAACCTGTTTTTAAAGATGTGATTTTAATAGAATGGTTTTGTTTTGCTGATTTTAGTGTTTCTAATAATTGAGCTGCTTCATTTTCATTGTTTGGTGCTTTAACAAAAATAGTTCCTCTATCAAACTCTACGATTTTGTTATTTATTTGATAAGAAAATACTTCTTCATTCACTTTGACATTCAGACTATTTTCTAACAACTGATTTACTAATTTTGGTGCATAATAATTTTTCCAATCTATTAAATACCCTATTTCACTTCTCTGAATTTCTGCACTCTCTTCTTTGAATTTCTTGGAAAAATAAGATGCTGCTATTTTCTCTCCTTGTAAGCTAGAAACTTCACTTTGAGAAAGTCGTTTTTGTTCTAATCCAAAAGAATAAGTAAATGTCCACGCCGAAACATCATAAAAAATACTGTCTTTAAAGGTTTTTGGCGTATCGAAAAGAGCTTTTACAATTCTACCTTGTGCTTGATTGATAGGTACGACTACAGCATTTTTATTTGAAAAAGTAACCGAATTTCTACCTTGATTTTCTTGGACTTCATTTTTGGTAAGATAGAAATCAATCTGATGTGTTTCCAGAATCTTTAAAAGAGCCTCTAAACGTGGAATATCATTTTTTCCTCCAATCAAATAGCCTTTTTCAGCAGAATTTTGAGCAAAATCGGCAGCCGTTTTATAGAAATTTTGTTGATAGTCTAAAAGTTCTTTCCTAAGATTTACAGCAGCTTCTAGTGTCGAAAGCGAAGTAGTGAGCTGATTTCTAATAGCAAATTCAAATGTCAGCACACCATTTTGACTCTCTTGTGCATGTCCTCTTGCGCTGGCTTGCTCAAAAAGAATACCTACCGAGCCATTTACATCTGGATAAGTTGAGCCTTTTCCATAATAAAAATCATCAAAACTTTGCTGTGTATAATACAGCGAGCCAATATTATCTAAAAAATTAGCGTGAAATTTTCCAATTTCACCTGTCAGTTCTTGATTTTTTTGTGGCGTAATTGGGTTTGTGCGCTGTGGCACACCTGGTTGAAAGAAAAATGTACTGTTTGTTCCCATTTCGTGATGGTCTGTCAAAATATTTGGTTTCCACTGGTGAAAACGCTTCAATCTTGCCTTACTTTCAGGCTGCTGTACAGGCAACCAGTCTCTATTCAAATCAAACCAATAATGATTTGTTCGTCCTCGTGGAAAAGGTTCATTAGTTTCTCTCCGGTTGGGGTCAGTTACAAATGACTGGCTTTTGTGCATATTTACCCAACTGGCAAAACGGTTGAGTCCGTCTGGGTTAAAACTTGGGTCAAGAATAATAATAGCATTTTTGAGTTGGCTTTCAATTTTTTCTCCTTGAGCAGCAGCCAAATAATAGGCATACAAAAGTGCTGCATTGCTTCCACTCGCTTCATTTCCGTGAATACTGTATCCTTGCCACACCACCACAGGTAGATTTTCTGTGCTTACAGATGCATTTGGATTGGTTAGCTCTACATGTTTTTTCCTAATCTCTTCTAAATTATTTTGATTTGTAGGATTTGTTATAATTAATTGAATAAGAGGACGCTGTTCGTGCGTAAAACCAATCGTATCAATGCTCACTCTATTTGATACTTGAGCAATCGTATGAAGATAAAAGAGGAGTTTGTCGTGTGAAACGTGCCAGTCGCCAATTTCAAAACCCAAAACCTGTTTAGGTGTTGGGATAGCAGGGTTAAACTTTATGTCTTGATTTTGTTTTTTTAAAGTCTCAAAATAATAATTTTCAATTTTTGAAGGATTTTGAGCAAAAACTGAAATGGAAGAAAAGAGTAGAAATAAAGATAAAATAGGGAATAGTTTTAATTTCATTCGTTTTGTATGAAGGTTTGATAAGTAAAAAATCTAAAATTGAAATTTACTAAAAAAACAAAAGGCAAATGAGTTGTTATAATTTTTTATAACTTGGTAGAAAGAAAATTTTAGTAGATTTATTTTATTTTTTAACCGTCAACGAGGTCAAGACCGTCGTTGAGGATAGCGATATTAGCAATGAAAAAATGCGCCTCCTCTTTTTTCCCATCTTTTTCATACTTATTTCCACAACAATCGTTTTTGCACAACAAAACAAAGACGAGGTAGAAACAGATTCCCTAAATTCATTTTCTCAAAAAACGACTTGGCTCGCTGTTATTGATGTCTCCACCAACCAAGCAACTACATATACAGCCTTTTGGACAAAACAAGTTGATTCGCTTCCTCCTATTTCTATTGAAGTCTTAGAAATAAAACCTATCGTTGCCTCTGTTCCTACTAGAGATATAAATATTACAGCCAACTACGACTTTGAAAAACAGGTTGTTTTGTTTGATTCTATTCCAAAAGGGATAAAATTAGATTCTATCAAAATCAGTTATCAGACTATTCCCTTCAAGATAAAAAACTGGACATTCAAGCGTTCACAAGAGGATTATGAACAAGCAAAAATGCAAAATTTCATTGATACAGTGGATAGAAAAGAAGAAAAAAACAACATCATTTTGGAAGAACGTCAAGAACTTTTTAGCTCTAATTTGCAAAAGGCAGGAAGTATTACTCGTGGCGTTTCGGTGGGCAATCGCCAAGATGTTTTTGTAAATTCTAATCTAAACCTACAACTTGAAGGCAAACTCACAGACGAAATAGAACTCACAGCCATTATATCTGACCAAAATGTACCTTTTCAGCCCGAAGGAAATACACAGCAGCTTCAACAGTTTGATAGAATACAGATACAGCTTCGCCACAAAAACGCTACCCTAACGGCAGGAGACGTAGTTTTAAGACAAGGAATTGGAAAAGAACAACCTCATTTTATGCGTTTTTATAAAAATGTTTTAGGAGGAATGTTACAAACTAATTTTGGGAGAGATTCTACCTTTTCAACACAGCAAAAGATAGGTTTGGCAGCAGCTAAAGGACAGTTTCAGAGTTATCAGCTTCCTGTGCAGGAGGGAGTACAGGGAGCGTACAGACTTGTGGGAGCAAACAATGAACGTTTTGTGATTATTCAAGCAGGTTCGGAAAAGGTTTTTTTAGATGGGCAACTTTTGCAGCGTGGTTTTAATTATGATTACATTATTGATTATAATACAGCCGAAATTACCTTTAATCCTCACATTATCATCACACAGTTTTCTCGTGTCAGAGTAGAATTTGAATATACAAATCAGTTTTATAATCGTACGATTTCCAATGTGGGTGCAAGTGTAAATTTTACCTCAAGAAATAAAAATACAAGAAACAAGAGTCAAAACCCAAATAAACTCAAAAAATCGTCGTGGAACGTCTTTATAGAAAATTACCGAGAAGGCGACAATGAAAATCAACCCATCAATTTTGAAATTTCGGAAGAACGACAACGGCTTTTAGAAAATATTGGTGATAGCCTTTCGCTTGCTGTGGTGGAAAGTGCAGAAGAGGTAGAAGATTTTTCAGTCAATCAAATTTTATACATTCGAAAAGATACGCTGATTGATAATTCATTCTATCAAATTTTTCAAAGAGCTACACAAAACGACGAAAATCAGACATTTTACACTGTTTCCTTTACCGAAGTCGGACAAAACAGAGGTGATTATAATTTAGGCGAAGCCGTAGCCAACGGACGAGAATACATTTTTGTAGGCATTAATCAAGGAAATTTTGCGCCTATCCGTCAGCTGCCTGCTCCCAATTCCAAACGATTGACTAATGCAGGTGTTAGTTTTTCCCCCAATAAATACAGTCATATTTTTGCAGAAGGAGCTTTTTCAAAGCGAGATGTAAACCTTTTTTCAGAACTGGATAGTCAAGATGATGAAGGAAATGCTTTTTTTGTAGGATTTCAGACGAAAGATAAACCATTTAAAAATTTCGTCTTTCAGAAAGATTATAAGCTGAGTTATGGAATAGATTATGAACTAGATAACGAAAACTTTGAACCCATAGACCGTTTTAGAAACATTGAATTTGATAGAGACTGGACACTTCCTACTTTTTACGGCAGTACACCACGAGGACAAGACCAAATTTTGCAAGCCTTCACAACTATTGAACAAAACGTAAACAACAAATTTGAATATAATTTTACTTATCGAAACCGAGAAAATGCCATCATAGGACAGCAACATCAGCTTATTTTTAATAAAAAACTAGGGAAATTTCAGCTTTCTACTAATGGTTTTTATCTGAATGGAGAAAATAGTTTAGCTTTTTCCAATACGTCGGCAGGTTCGTTTTCACAGCTTACAGGAAACTCTAGTTTTCAAAATTCGGTCGCTTCAGCAATCCCAAACAGCCAAGTAGCTATTTTAGAAACTCCTCAAAATGTATCTTGGGTTCGCTACAATGCCGATTTGCAGTATAGAAATAATTATATCGTTCCAGCTTATAATTATTCAGTAGATAAACAGCAGTTTAGTTTGAATGATTCGGTTACCTCGTCTTTGATGAATTTTGAGCAGCACCGTTTTTATTTGTTTCAAGGAGATAGCAGCAAGAAAGCAAATTATAAGATTGAATATGCTTTTAGAGAGGATTTTCTACCCAAAAACGGAATTATTCAGTCTTTTACCAACTCACAGACAGCACAAGCCGAAACGAGTTTTAATATAGAACGAAAAAAGTCGAATCAGAAAATTGCACTCAATGCCACATACAGAAAACTAGAATACGACAGAGATTTTATAGATACGCTCAACTTGGAAGACACCGAAACGCTAATGGGACGGCTAGACTGGCGAAGTGATTTTTTTGAGCATGCGATGAGGCAAGAGTTGACCTATTCTACGGTTACAGGGCGAGAACCAGCACGAGAATTTACTTTTATTGGCGTAGATGGAACACAGGGAACACATACGTGGCGAGACGACAACGAAGACGGCATTCAGCAACTAGGAGAGTTTTACGAAGCTATCAATCCAGATGAGCGAAATTTTATCAAAGTTTTTACACCTACAAATACTTACTTGACAGCATTTTCTACTGATTTTATTTACAAACTCACACTTACACCTCCTAGAAAATGTAAAAAAGCTAAATTTATCAAAAAAACCTTACAACTATTTTCACTTGTTTTTTCAGTTCAAAATACGGTCAAAACCACAGAAAGCAATTTTGAAAAAAGATTCTTGCCTTTTGCAGAACATAACCCAGAAAATGTACTGAGCGAGCAGAGTGCGCTTCGAAACGTCTTGTTTTTGAACAGAACCAATCCTAAATGGGGAGGAGAGTTTCGCTACACCAATACAAGACAAAAAAACCTTTTGGCAGGAGGCTTCGAAAGCCGAGACATAGAAGAATTCGAAACTGTTTTTCGCCTAAGCCTTTCCAAAACGATTGCTACCAAAACCAATATAATGCTTGGCACACGCAGCAATGCTTCTGATTTTTTAGAAAACCGAACCTACAACCTCAATCTTTTGCGTCCACAAGCTGAAATTGCGTGGCAGCCCACTACCTCGTTCCGACTCACAACAGCCTACCGTTTTGAGCAAAAGCAAAATACATTCGGAGAAGAAAATGCACAGATAAATGAGTTTAGAAGTGATTTGCGCTACTCAAAAGTAGGCGATAGGGTGGTTAATGTACGTTTTCGCTACTTGAATATTGACTTTGAGGGAGAAAACAATACGCCTGTCAGTTACGAACTTTTGGAAGCTCTCCGTGCAGGACAAAACATAACGTGGGATTTGAATCTCCAACAAAAACTCTTCAATGGCTTACAACTAAGCGTGGTGTATGAGGGCAGAAAGTCGGAAGAAACACCAGCTATTCACATTGGAAGAATACAGATCACTGCACTTTTTTGATACAATTATTTTATTTTATCACTACTGAACATTACCTTTGTATATTGATTGATACTTGTTTTAATTCATAAATTTTATACTTGATGAAAAAGATTTTTACGGTTTGGATACTACTTGTTTTTTCTTGTTGCTTTTGTATTTTTTCTTTTGGGCAAAATATCACAAATAGAACTACGTTACGCAAAAATTACAGCATTAGAAATCGACTCGGAGGGCAACACTTTAGTTGCTGGTTCTCTTCATGGTCTCACGGACGCATCTCCTGATAGCTTATACATAGATGGACAGCATATTGACCTAAGATATGGTCAGTTTGCCCAGTATAACATATTTGTAGCGAAAGTATCTCCTAGTAACGATCTACTCTGGATTAGTAAAGGGTTTGTAGATACTTTTACTGAAATTAATATTCTTCCCTACGAAACAATAACAATCGATCTAGATATTAAAATAGATAAGTTTGATAACGTTTATACAGTAATTAGCAGAAGTGGTCCTTGGAATTGGCGTAGAGGTGGTAGAAGTAGATACATAAGGTGGGAAAACGAAGATTATGAAGATGTTAACAACTTACTTATAAAACTAACTCCTAATGGTTCAGTTCTATGGCATAAGTCTTGGCGAGCGAACAATCATCCAGCACGAGGAAGATCTCACCACTATTCCAATCCCTATAGAGGTAGTCTTCTTTCAGTAAACAAAAAAGGCGATATATTAATTACTTCTGAGGTAAAACCTAACAATAGTATAAAAACTATTGTAGATAGTGATACTATTCAAATAAAACATATTAATGGTGCTGAAATAGACGAGCATGAAAGAGATGTAGCAATATTATTACTAAGATTTGATAATGATGGTAATTTTCTTTTTCATAGAAGCATTATAAACCAGTTTGACGACGAAATCCCAGATTATTTTAATATCAGACGTGAAAATGTTATGATAAATGATAAGAAAGAAATATTTGGAATTATTACAATAGACGGAGTTGCTCGTTTTAATACAGGAGAATTGATTGACGGAGATAATGATAGGTACTTTATAAGTTACGATAGCACAGGAGGGAATATGATTCATCAAGAGCCTGATCACTATAATTATCGCTATTTTCACGGTGAACTATCGTTAGATGACAATGATAATATATCTCTTACAGGTACCCATCTGAGGGATGGTACTTCTTACATATACCAGTCAAAAGTAAATAGTAGGGGAGAACTGATTGACCCAAACCAAGACATTTCTATTATAGCGTCTCCTGCAAAACTTGCATCTAATATATTATCTAATGCGAAGGGAGATTTTTTTTTCACTCTTAGGTACACTCCTACTCTATCTACTGGGGGAATAATTCATCTAGATAAAAGATATGAATTGGAAGTATCACCAAGTTTTCGTAAAAGCTATGTATATTATTTCGCAGTTAAAATATCAAACAATCAATTTCAGTGGAGTACGTTATATGATAGGCATGAATATGATAGCACTAACAGTGCTAACAACTGGCACGATTCATTTAGAAGGAATATTCCATCAAAACTAAGGTCTGATAATAAAGGAAATATTTATTTTAACGACCTTTATACATTAGGTGCTGTTATTGGAGGAGTACCAATGCCTAGAGTTGACCGTGACGAAAGTACTGCTTTTATAGCAACTATGAGTGACGAAAATTTCCGTTTTCCTTCTTTCGGTGGAAAAACATTTGCAGAAACGAATAATAATTGTGTGTTTGATGGTGCAGATTACGATCTTCCTTCCGTCTTGATTAAAAGAAATGACGGAAAAATAGGACTTTCAGATAAATCAGGTAACTATTCCCTTAGTTTTGCAGAAGAAGGTAATTTTACGCTAAGCTCTCAACTTATAGACAACAACTCTTTTATAAGCAATTACATATATGATAATTGTGGCACATCAAAACAAGTAACATATAGAGATGGGGAAATTACAGAACCTCAAAATCTAAACTTTGGCTACAAAATTAGACCCTGTAACTACCTTACTATTGATATAACCAATCAACGTCGCCGTAGGTGCTTTATGAGTAGCACGACTGTAGAATATCGAAATAAAGGTTTTGTAGATGCCCAAAACGTAGAAATAAAAGTAGAATATCCAGACTATATTTTTCCAGTTTCTAGCTCTCCTACTTGGACAAGACAAGAAGGAAATAGCTATTTCTTTGATGTTAATTCTTTGTCTGCTGGAAGCACAGGGAAAATTGTCTTTCAAGATTCTGTCATTTGTGGGATTGAGGAAATTCGTGGACTTACGCAGTGTGTAAAAGCTACTATTTCGCCTGCTAACTCGTGCGAAGAGTGGACAGATAATGAAAATAACTATGAAATTACTGGGCGTTGTGTTGGTGGTGGAATTGCTCGCTACACTATCAAAAACTTGACAAACACCTCTACCGATTCTATTCCATATCGTCTGTATGCCAACTCTCAAATCTTTAGAGAAGGAAATATTTTAATTCCTGCCAATGGAGAAACTGAACTAGAAGTCTTTACCAATGGAATGACGGTAAGAATGGAAGTTTTTCCTCAAGACCATGAACCTATTTCTGCATTTGTGGAAGGCTGTCAAGTGGTTATTGCATATAAAACGAAAGCCGAAGACCCAAATCCTGTCGTGAGTGTTGCTCCTGTAGAAGAATTTGGAATTGCTTTACCTCAAAACGATGGAGGTGAGCGTATGGAAACTACCTGTTCAGAGATTTTAGATAGCTACGACCCTAACGACAAACAAGTTGTTCCTTTTGGTTTGACAGAAGAAAATCTGATTGAAAAAACGACAGAATTAGATTATACGATTCGTTTTCAAAATACAGGAACTATCGAAGCTGTAAATATTGTAGTTTTGGATACACTTTCAGAATATTTAGATATTGAGTCGATTCGTTTAGGAATGGTTTCTCACGACTATGAGTTTTTTATTGATGGAGATGAAGAAACTCGTGTGCTGCGTTTTGAGTTTAACAACATCAATTTACCTGATAGTAATACCAACGAGCCAGAATCTCACGGATTTATCAAGTTTAAGATAAAACAAATGGCTAACAATCCTATCGGAACGGTTATCAACAATAGAGCGGCTATCTATTTTGACTTTAACTCGCCTATCATTACCAATACGATTTCTAATAAAGTTGCTATTCTGCCACTTAGAAATGACAATTTAGATTTAGGAGTGTTCAACTGTTCAAATCCAGACTTTCAAATCAATGCTAATGCAGGAGACGATATTGAAACGTCAAATTCTACAGCTACTTTGGCAGCAGAAGAAACGCAAGCATTTGGAAACTGGACGCTACTTTCTGGTTTTGGAGAATTAGAAGATGCTTCTAAAAACAACAGTCGGATTACTGGCTTGCTTGCTTTCCCAACAAAACTTATTTGGAGAGTCGCTGTTTGTGGAGAAGCAAAACAAGATACAATTACAGTTACTTCTACAAACTCAAATAGTGCATTTACTATTAACTTTGATGAGGCAGTAAGTACTCTTTCTGTTCCAAATGGAAAAGTTACTTATCAATGGTACAAAGATGGTGTTTTGATAGAAGGACAAACTGCTCCAACGCTAAATCTAAGTGATTTAACAGATACGAATGGAGTTTACACAGTTGTTATTTCTGATGGAGAAACTTCTATCACATCTGACCCAATTACGATAGATATTGTTCTTTCAAATGATGATTTCATCCAAAACAACTATATCAAAGTCTTTCCAAATCCTACAAGTTCAATTTTAAATATAGAACTAAAATCTGCCCTAAATGCTAGTGAAATAACATTAGTAAATGCACTTGGAATGGAATTACAAACAAAATTCATTAAAAATTCTGATACAATCACACTTGATTTAGAAAATCTGAGTAACGGAATTTATTTTGTAAAAATAACATCACAAAAAGGTATTTTCTATAAAAAAGTAGTATTAAAGAAATAGAAAAACAATCCTCTTAAAAACCTCAAAAAAAGCATTGATATTTTTAATCAATGCTTTTTTACATTAGAGAATAGAAGGGTTGAATTTTATGATTTTGAGATAGCCTTTCTACCTATGCATATTTGGGATTATACAAAAGATTATCCTGCTATTGGTTTAAAAATGATAGCAAGTATTAGGATTATTATTCAATTTCCTCTAATTCATTTGGTTTTGTGGATATATAAGTCTCATAAAATATAGTTTTAACTTTTTAGAAGCGTTATTTTTTTATAATAAACATAAAAAGTGCTACCTTGCACTATCATACGTTTAATTAAGTAGATTAATTGTGTGTTTTTCTACTCTTTTGTTACCAGCTACAAAAATTCAATATCATAACAATGAATATATTTTTACTCAGAAAATCCCTTTGGAGCATCGCTATATTAGTATTTTGCTTTGGATTTTCTCACAACCTTTCTGCTCAAGATTTACAATTTTCGCAATTTCACAATGCACCTCTTTATTTAAACCCAGCCTTTGCAGGAATGCACCAAGGGGGAAGAATGACTCTTAATTATCGTAACCAGTGGCCAAGCCTTGATGTAAATTATGTTACGTATGCAGGAGGCTTTGACTACTATTTTTCTAATATCCGTTCTTCTATTGGAGTATTTGCGAAGGTAGATGAGCAAAGCACAGGAGTTACTCCCTACAAAAGCACAGATGTTTCGCTTATCTATGCGTATATGATTCCTCTGAGTGATAGAATAACAGTTCAACCTGCACTTCAAGTAGGTTATGTACAAAAGAATGCTGGTTTTATTGGACTTACCTTTCCAGACCAATTTAGCGATAGAGGATTTTTAGGTACTCCAACTGGAGAAAGTTTTGCTCGTAATACACTAGGGTATGTAGATATTTCGACAGGTGCAGTGCTTTTTGGACAAAATTTTTGGCTAGGTCTTTCAGCAAATCACATCAATAGTCCTTCAGATAGTTTTATTGGAGACAACAATCGTTTGCCTATCAAATTTTCTGTTCACGGAGGGTATAAAATAGATTTTGCTAATCGTTATGACACTCGTAACAAAAGTATTACTCCTAGCTTTATGTATAAAAAGCAAGGTTCTTTCCAACAACTTAGTCTTGGTGTAAACGGAGAGTACGAACCACTCTTGTATGGACTTTGGTACAGAGGTTTTCCTCTTGAGCAGTCAGCAAATAATTTCCCTAAACATGATGCTGTAATTGCTATGCTTGGTGTAAAATTTGGAGGATGGGCATTAGCATATAGCTATGATTGGTCTATTTCAGAAGTAGCTGCTGGAAAAGCAAACTCTCACGAAATTTCATTAGTGTTTAGTTTTGGAGGAAAAGATGATGTTCAGTGTCCGAATCCATTCTCTGAACCTCGTTATCGTGGCGCACGCTATCGTTAAGGTTAAAATAAAAAAAGAAAATGAGCAGTTTTACAATAAAATATAATTGGTAAAACTGCTCATTTTAGTTTATTTCATAATTCTTCTTATTAGGTCAGCATTCCACCATCTACTTGCAATACTTGTCCAGTAACATATTTTGAATAATCAGAAGCTAAGAATACTGTAACATCTGCCACTTCTTTTGAAGAACCTGCACGACGCAATGGAATAGCACTTTTCCATTCAGCTACCATTTTTTCATCTAGTTGCTCTGTCATTTCAGTTTCTATAAAACCAGGAGCGATAGCATTACAACGAATATTTCTTGAGCCTAATTCTAAAGCAATAGATTTGGTAAAACCAATAATTCCAGCCTTCGAAGCAGCATAGTTTGCTTGTCCTGCATTACCTTTTATTCCTACTACAGAAGTTACATTGATGATTGAGCCTTGTTTTTGCTTTAAAAATGTACGTGTAGAGGCTTTTACAAGATTAAAAACAGATTTCAAATTCACTTTTAACACCTCATCCCACTGCTCTTCGCTCATTCTCATTAAAAGATTGTCTCTCGTAATCCCTGCATTATTGACAAGCACGTCTAACGAACCAAAATCTTTTGTAAAGTTATTTACTAACTCTTCGGCAGCTTTAAAATCAGAAGCATCCGAACGATAGCCTTTGATAGTTGTTCCTTTTTCAGATAATTCTTTTTGCAAAGCCTCACCTTTTTCTACACTAGAAAGATAAGTAAAGCCTACATTTGCGCCCTCTTCTGCAAAGCGTTCTGCCATTGCTCTTCCAATTCCACGAGATGCACCTGTAATCAGTACATTTTTCCCTGAAAGTAATCCCATAAGTTTGTTTTAAATGATGAATGATTAAGTTTTGATTTTCAAAAATACGATAAATATTTAAGCAGTTGGAGGAAAATTATTTTTTACTCTATTTTTGTTAAAAGTCACTAACACAAGTATATTCGTAATTTTTAATTCGTAATTAGCTTCGCTGCTTTCGCAGGTCATAATTAACCAAATCTTGTGGCGTATCTATTCCTATACTCTCATAAGGAGTAATAGCGACTTGTATTTCAAATCCATTTTCTATCCAACGTAGCTGTTCTAACGATTCGGCAAGTTCTAATTTTGACGGACTAAGTTTTGTAATTTGTTGTAAAACATCCTTCTGATATGCATACATTCCAATATGCCTATAAAATGTATTTTCAGAAAGCCAGTTTTCTTTTTCTGTGTTTCTAACAAAAGGAATTGGATTCCTACTAAAATAAATTGCCTTATAGTTTATATCAAAAATAGCCTTTACTACGTTCACATCAAAAAGTGTTTCGCTCTCTTTTATCTCGCTAACTAAAGTAGCAAGCTGTGTATCTTTATTTTTTAGCAAAATATCTGCTAAACCATCTATCTGTTCTGGATGAATGAAAGGCTCATCGCCTTGAATGTTGATAATAAAATCAAACTCAGCATTTTTTTCTTCCAACAACAGTGCAGCTTCTGCAATTCGGTCTGTACCCGAAATATGTGTGTCTTTTGTCATCAAGACATTTGACGTGAAAGTTTTGACTTTATCAAAAACAATTTGATTGTCTGTGGCAATAAACACCTCGTCTAATTTAGAGGATTTTTTAGCTTGTTCGAATACTCTCTGAATCATAGGTTTTCCATTAATATCAGCCAAAACTTTAGCAGGAAAACGACTAGAAGCATAACGAGCAGGAATAATAGCAATAATTTTCATAAGTCAATTACGAATTATAAATTATGGAATAATAGGCGAAGCCAATTAAAAATTACAAAGCAATCAGCGAAACTAATTGAAAAACGACAAAGTCAATTAAATACAATACAAAAACTGGTTACTGACTACTGGTTACTGATTTCATTGCTCTTACCATTTCTCTTTTTGGTGGTGCGCCATCTAAGGTTTCTATGCTCCAACCTGCTGTTTTTAAATCTCTTTTAAACTGCCCTTGAGCGCAATACGTAACCAAAATCCCTTTTTCTTTTGTCATATTAAAAGTTTTTTCAAGATTAGAAAGTTGCCACACTTCTGCTTGTTTGCTAGGTGCAAAAGCATCATAAAAAATACAATCAAATTCTTCTTCCCCTGTAATTTCACTTTGAAAATCAGAATTATTTTTAAAATTCTCTAGTGTATTTTCTATTTTTTGTATTGAAAAATAGCTTGAAACTTCGTGTTTTTCTTCCCAACTTAATCTGTGAATTTGACCAAATATTTCTTTACTCTCTTCCTCTAAAAAATCTGTGTAGTTGAGTTTTTCAGCAATTTCTAGTGGCACAGGAAAAGGTTCTAAGGAAACATATTCTATCTTAATATTATTTTTCTGTGCAAATTCGTACGCCAATATTGCATTTAAGCCTGTTCCAAAGCCAATTTCTAATACTTTGATAGTTTCATATCCGTTTTCCTTCAAGTATTTTAACCCTCTATCTATAAAAACCCATAGAGATTCTTGAATTGCTCCGTTGTGAGAATGATAAGTTTCATTGAGGTCGTGGCGAAGAAGAGTATGCGAACCGTCTTTACTCTCTAAAAATGATAATTCTAATTTTTTACTCATAATAACTTTATTTGAAGGCTATTTCTTTAAATTATACGGACTTGGAAAGAGTTTTTTCTCAAAAAAAGAGAAAAAACAAATATATTTAGCATTATTTTGGCTAAAATATTTACATATTTCAAAATATTTTGGTATTTTTGATAAATCTAGTTACTTTTATTAGATAATGCTAAAAATCAATTATCATTTTTATATGATTTATAGCAAATAAGAATTTACAAAAATACTGTTATCAAACAATTAATCCTTACTGTTATGTTTTTAAATCAAAATCTTCGCTATCTACGCCGTAAATCTAAGAAAAGTCAGCAAGTATTGGCAGATGAAGCCTCAATTTCTCGTGGCGCATATTCTTCTTATGAAGAAGGAAGAGCAGAACCTCGCCTCCAAACACTACAACGACTAGCTCAAATATTTGAGGTTCAGATAGATAGCTTAGTAACTAAAAACTTAGAGGAAGAAAGCCAAGATACACCTAGTAAACGATTGGCTCGTTATGTAGCTGCAGATTCTTTGCGTGTGCTTGCCATAACAGTAGATGAAAACAATAATGAAAATATTGAAATGGTGCCTGAAAAAGCTGCTGCAGGTTATACAAAAGGCTACACTGATGTTCAATATTTAAAAGATTTGCCAAAATATCGTCTTCCATTCTTACCAAAAGACAGAACATACAGAGCTTTCGAAATTACAGGAGATTCGATGCTGCCATTACAATCTGGAACTATTGTCATTGGAGAATACGTAACAGACTGGCACGAAGTAAAAGACGGACAAGTGTGTGTTGTTGTACTGAGAAATGAAGGTATTGTTCTTAAAAAAGTATTTAATAAAATTGAAGAAAAAGGGACACTACTTTTAAAATCTACTAACCCACAATATGACCCTTATGAGTTGGAGATTGCAGAAGTAGGAGAAGTATGGCGTTTTGTAGCTTATATTGGAAAAACACTTCCTCAATCAGATTTAGATGGTTTGCGTACTGCTGTGCAGCGTTTGGAAGATCGTTTTCAAGAATTTACAACAAAACAATAAAGAAATTATCTAAACATAACAGTAATATTTATAAAAGCACAATTTTTTGAATTGTGCTTTTTTTTGCGCTTCATCTTTCAAGATTTGATTATTTTTATTTACTTTCAAAATAAAAATTATTTGTCTGTTATTCCCCAAAAATATTTTACTCATGAGTTTACCCCAACACCTACCGACATCGGAAAATGAACTGTTGTATGACGTTGATGTTAGCACAGAAAATGCCTTACGCATTTATTACAACGAAGAAGCCCATTGTATCATTACTCGTAGCATTGGCTTTGTTTATGAAGATGAGTTAAGAACCTTCTTAAATAAAATAATATCGTTTTTGGAAGAAAAAAACACAAATAAGTTAATCGTTGATTTGACCTATCGTCAAACCTATACAGAAGAAGACCAAGATTGGATTGATAAAGATTGGTTTCCTCGTGCATTAAAGGCTGGTTTGACTTATTTTGGCTATGTTCTACCTACTGATTTGTTTATGCAGCTTTCTGCTGATGAAATTTTGGTAAAACAAAAAGGTAGTGTTCATGTAATTCCTTTCGGAACATTAGAAAAAGCCATTGAATGGATAAAGCAACAAGGAGAATAGTCTTAAAAAGCTATACCATCTATTCCAAATCCTCTTTCAGTATTATAGTGTAGTGCAGGAAATGGTATTTTGATTCCATTCAAAGCCCCAAAAAGAATTTTCAGTCCTTTACGATTCGTTTTGATTTGATTCCAGTCAATGTCTAAGGAGATATAAAACGTTCTTGAACTTTGGTAGCCATTTTCATTATTTTGAACTTCACTTCCATAGAGCATATTTTCAGCTCCATATCCTATAGACAGAACCAGCCATTTTGGAAATTTAGAAGTCGTTTTTTTTGCTTTACTTTTCCATACAAAAGGGCTAGAAGAAAGCCAATAAATTTGTCCATTGTAGTCTTTTATGATTTCAGTGGACAAATTCTCTCCTAAAATATTTGGACGTAAATCAGAATAAGACGTAGGAGAAAAAGAAAATTTCATCAAAACACGCTGTTCTTTGAAAGCTATTTGTTGAGAAAGAAATAATAAAGCGCCTGTTCCATTAGCTATCAAATCGCCATAACTTGCTCCATACGTAGGAGAAAAACCATCAAATATTTCAATGGGCAGCATCAACCAAAAACCAGCCGTAGAAGTCCAAAGCGATGTTTTTTCAGAGTAGCCCATTTTTTTAGAAGCATAATATCCTACTTTACCTAACTGATAAGAAGTATAAGTATGCCCAAATTTGTCTAACTGATTCCACTGCTTGTTGTCATTAAAAAAATGAAATGAAGTTTGATTTTCATTTTTGTACCATGTCTGATACAAAAACACCATTCCTCCTGTGTAGGTGGTAGCTGCTAGGGTTGGAATAAGCCATTTTTTATTCTGTGTAGTCGTGTCTGAAATATTGGTTTGAGAAAAACCTAACGAAGTATATAATAAACCACACAGAATAAAGAAAACTAAAACTGTATTTTGAATAAAATTATTTCTCCACAGAAACATATCTTTCTAATGTTTTGAGAAGTAGTTCATTTTCTTCTGGCGTTCCGATAGTGATTCTCAAACAACCTTCACAGAGTGGTTCTTTGGAGCGATTTCTTACCACAATTTCGTTGTGTCGAATCAAAAAATTATATACTTCTTCTACTTTATCTGTATTTTTCAGCTTTACCAAAATAAAGTTTGTGCTAGAATCATATACTTTCTCAATGAAATGAAATTTTTCTCTATTTCGCAGTTGTTCTATCAATTTTTGGCGTTCAAAATTCAAAACTGCAATCGCTTGTTCTACTTGTTGAGAAAGATTCAGAGCCTTCGAAACTATCTTTTGTGTCAGCATATTGACATTATAAGGTGGCTTAGTTCGTCTGTAATATTCCATAATTTCGGCAGAAGCAAATGCCATCCCTAAACGCACACCAGCCATTCCCCAAGCCTTAGAGAGAGTTTGTAGTACTACAAGATTTGAAAACTCTGCTAAATCATTGGTAAAACTGACTTCTTTTGCATTTTCTGCAAAGTCTATATATGCCTCATCTACTACCACAATTCCATTAAAAGAACTACATAGCGTCCTAATATCTTCTTTATTGATTAAATTTCCTGTTGGGTTATTTGGGCTACAAACAAAAATAAGTTTTGTATTTTCATCTATTTGTTTTTTTATTCCTTCTAAGTCTAGTTGAAAATCTTTTGTAAGGAGAGTTTTTCTAATCTCAACATCATTTATTGTAGCACTTACAGCATACATTCCATACGTAGGAGGACAAATGATGATATTGTCTTTATTAGGAGTACAAAAAATTCTGAACAACAAATCAATCGCTTCATCGCTTCCATTGCCTACAAAAATTTGATTTTCTTCTACATTTTTTAGCCTTGCAAGCTGCGTTTTTATATCTCTTTGATGTGGGTCTGGATAACGGTTATAATCTACTTGAACCATATTTGAAAGAGGCGAACCCAACGCATTTTCGTTGGCATCTAAAAAAATAGGTGCAGCAGATTCAAATTTTTCATCTATTTTTGTAGCGTCTATATCACTTTTTTTGTATTCGTCTCTTGCTGAAGAATAGGCTTTTAATGTCAGTATGTTCGGACGAATAAGTTTTTGTAAGTCAAAGCTCATTTTTTCTGTTTTATCTTGACTAATTATATCTTGGTTCATTATGTTATAAATTATGTCTATCTAATTTCAACCGTAAGCGAGGTTTTAAGCCAGCGTTTAGGTTTATCTCTTACAAATTTAATCTATTTCATCAGTAAAAGCCAATACTTTACACTTAACAATTATGCAGTACTCTCTCTCTTCTCATTTTTCAGATTTTGACTTCGAAGCTGGTGTCGATGAAGTAGGTCGTGGATGTTTGGCAGGAAGTGTTGTGGCAGCAGCCGTTATTTTCCCAAAGGATTATAAGAATGCTTTCTTAAATGACTCAAAAAAACTATCAAAAAAAGATAGAGAAGAGTTAGATATAGAAATTAGGGAAAATGCTATTTCTTTTGCTATTGCAGAGGCAAGCCCTGCAGAAATAGATAAAATTAATATTTTGAATGCTTCTTTTTTAGCGATGCAGCGAGCTATTATTCAACTCCAACCCACTCCAGATTTTTTAATTGTTGATGGAAATAGATTCAAAACAGATTTGAAAATTCCTTATCAGTGCGTTATAAAAGGTGATTCTAAGTATTTGTCTATTGCAGCAGCTTCTATTTTGGCTAAAAATTATAGGGATAATTTTATGATAGAATTAGCAGAAAAATATCCTCATTATGGATGGGAAACTAATGTCGGTTATCCTACAAAAAAACACAAATTAGGCATTGCAAAGTACGGATTAACAGAATATCATAGAAAAACATTCAATAGTAGTGTACAGTTAGATTTAAGGTTTCAAAAATAGTGGTTAGTGGGAAATTACATTTTTAAATAATTGTTTTGAACTTTAGTCATTTAATGATAAAAATTTGAATTGATTAAATCCGTCATTCTATGATTTCGTATTTTAAGAAACAAATTCGTAGCACGAAACACGCTTTTGATGGACTTAGGATAATGCTCAAAGACTACAATGCCTTTATCCATATTCCTAGTGCTATTTTAGCGACAACCTTCAGCTTTGCTTTTCAAATATCTTCTACTGAATGGTTGTTTATTTTATCTGCTATTGCATTGGTTTGGATAAGCGAAATTTTGAATACAGCCTTAGAAAAATTAGTAGATTTGGTTAGCCCAGAGAGAAATGAAACAGCAGGGCAGATAAAAGATTTAGCTGCTGGTGCTGTGTTAGTTGCTGCTATATATGCCTTGGTGGTAGGAATAATTATTTTTGGGGAGAGGATATTTTTTGTATTGAAAAATATGAATTTATAAAAAAAGCTCATTTACTTGGCAAATGAGCTTTTTCTTTTTATTTAATTACTTGATTGTTACTTTACAGGAATAGCTGGAGTAGTTGGATAAACACCTCTAAAACGAGCCATAAACTCATCTACATCAGCTTGGTCTGCTAAATCAAACTTATCTTTTCCTTTAGGGTCTGTAATTAGTGTGTTATATTCTTCACTTGAGGAAAGCGTTTTGAGCGTACGTCCATCAAACTGGAAATAATACCATTGGTCTGGGTCAAGCTCAAAATAGAGTGTAAACTCATCTCTGTTTCCTGTTTGTGGAATTTCTAAGTACCCTGTCGTATTTACATCTATTTCCTCTTTCAGAATAGCAGCCAACCCAATGTCTCCAACACTATAAAAAGTTTGTTCGTCTGGCGACCAGTTCATTGTTACATCTGAAAGCACAATGGTTTTATCAATAACATCTGCTATTCCATAATCATTTGGAGCAAACCTTTTTTGGAAATTTTGAGCTTCTTTTGCACCTGCTTGCCCTGCTATTTTGAGAAGTGTATTTTTTGATTTATTTACAGTAGGCTTTAGACTTAAACGTTCTCTATTTTCCTCTACAAAGGCATTCAAATCGTCTCGCATAAATGAAAGCGCATTTCCTTTTGATTCTATATTAATGCTTACCATTGCATCTACGGTATATTTGCTCTCTTGGAAGTTAGCTTTTCCTACACCAGAAACATCTACTTGCGCTCTCTGATTACTATTGAACATCATCAATTTACCATCAAACTCTGCTGTACCTAGAGTCTTACTGGCTTTGAATGAATTTCCATCCTCTATTTCAGAAGATTTAGCTCTTTGTTCAGAGATAATCAAAATTGATTTTTCTTCTGGTTTTACTTTTACTTGACCTTCTCCCAAGAAAATAGGGTCTGCCTTCGGAATATCTTCTTGCATCACAGGGACAAAAAGTCCTTCTTCTCCTAAATAAATACCTGTAAAGGCTGGTTGTCCACCAATTTTTTGGTCTTTGATAAGTTCGGATGCACCTGCTGCAGCAATTTTCTGTGCTTTCTTAGATTTTGAATCTACATAGGCAGCACTCACTAAAGGAAACCAACCTGTTTGTGGAACTCCATCTATTACAAGACGTGCCTGTCCGTTAAATTCTAATTCGGAAAGCCATGCTTTGAGTGTTACTTCGCCTCTAAACTGTTTACCTTCTGAATAGATAAAGTCAGTGTCATCAATTACATCATCATTTTCAACGATGCTTGTAACTGATACTGTACCTTCTGTGCCGATAAGTTTTTCAGCTATTGCTGTTTTTCGTAAAGAATCTGGCAAATCATTTTCTGTAATGAGCTGTTTTCCGTAATTATTCAGTCTTAAATATTGTATCTTATCTGTTCCGTTGTCGTAGTTCAATACAGCTTCGCCTTGATATTCATTCCTAGAAACAATATCAATCGTACCTTCTGTGAGTTTATGGTATTTATTGATATTATTAACTATAAGTTCGGCATCTTCCAATTTATCCATCTTAGCATTCTGACGAATCGTAACATTTCCTTCTCTTGGATAGATTTCTGTATCTAGTACCAAAATATAAGGAACTCCTCCAATCGTTAGGTTTCCACTAGGAATGTGATAGTTAGCAAATGCAGCTCTAAAATTCAAACTGTCTTGCTCTGGAGCAGTTGAAACGAAATATTGTTGGTTTACATCTGCTGTTTCATCCAATCGGAAAGCTACTGTCTTTGCATCTGCATTCCAATAGCCTGTAGCTAAAGAGGTCTTATACTGCAAACTAGGAAAATCAAATACTTTCTCTCCCACAACTTCTGATGTAATGGTAGCTGTACGAGGCGATGCCAAAATATCATATTCAAATTTTACATTATTAGCAGCAACGGCTGGAATAGAATCGTTTGACAATGATTTAATTTGAAAATCTGATTCACGCCCAAAAACACGAGTGGTTTCGAAAGCAAATAATTTAGATTCGATGATAGCATCTTGCGTTTCTACCTGTCCATAACCTTTCAGTCCTAATGGAGTAAGTGCTAGAGTTCCAGTATAGTTTGCCTCTTTTAGTGTTCCTCCCTCTCCTTTATACATTCTGAATGGCGTATCTGTTGTGGTAAGCATCATACTGTCTTGTTTAGGAAGCCATTGCATCTGATAATTTTCTAATTCCACTTGTGGAAACATTGCATCATCTATCGTAACAGCATTGATTTTACCTTGTGAAGATGCTTGTTTTGCTGCATAAGCTCCTTTTGTTGTTACAGAATCTGCAAAGAATATAAAATCATTCGAACTTAGCTCGGCTGCTAGGTACGTCATCTTGGCAGGCTCGTTATCAATAGGTTTTTCGCTCTTTGTTTCATCTGTTTTTACATTTTTTGGATTCTCCTCAATATCTTGAATATAGCGTTCATTACCAGCACGAATACCACTGTTACTGACCACGACTTGCCCTGTCAGAAGTTTTCCTTTTCCACCATACAAAGGCATTCCATCAGGATGTTGCCCATCTAATACATTGTGTGTAAAACCTAAAGACTTATCTGGCATTACTCGTATGGGTTCTTTAAATTTCTCAAAAATTGGAGTATTGAATGTTCCTCCAAAACGCAAATCTTCAGGTTTTCTTTTTGATAAACTATCTAGTGTAAAGTTATCTACATCGAAGCGTACTGTTGAGTCGTTATACGCTCCATTCATTACTTCATTACCTCCAAAACGAACTGTTCCACCAGAAGTAGTATTGAAAAGTGGATAACGTTCCGAATCGCTAAACCTTCTTCTGTCATAGATTCCTGCTTTATTATTAGGAAGATTGATAGAAAATGTCCCTGCTACATCTTTAAAACTATTTGGCATAGTATCTCCTTCTACAAAAAACTGCATAGAGTCAATTTTTGCCATATCAAATTTAAAATCTTTATAATCAAACTCAAATCCTTCCCCATTAAAGATAAAGTTTTTAGCTGCAACCTGTCCATTGACTGTCATGTTTCTGTTTTCTTTTATGATAACTTGCTTATCAACAGGTTTTGCCTTTACAGCATAATAGTTTACAGAATCTACTTGAGCATTACTATAAGTTACTTCTTCCACACCTCTGACTTTTAGTTCGTTGTTTTCAAAATAATAAGTAATATTATCGCTATTTGTCCCCAATGAAGAAAGTCGTATTTGGTCATAATCTGAACGCAAGCGATTATTGATAGGAAGGTTAGCTCTTGCATAAAGCAATCCCTTTGGCGTAAGCGTTACCCAGTCGGCAGCCTCATCATACTCAACAAAGCCAGCTCCAGCCATATCACGCATAGAACTTTTTACGTGCACAGGTTTTTGTTTGAAATGATTTGCCAAATCTGCACTTGTAAAGGAAAGAGAAAATGGCTTGCGCCTTGAAATATATGCCCATGCCATAACTAAAGGGTTAAATGGATACATCCCTTGAACAGCACGTAATTCGGCCTCATTGAAATAGGCATTCGAAGTAACGGTAACAAAATCTATTTGCTTCATAATAGAATCCCTCTTAGATACATTGCGACTTGCAGCCTCATAAGCAGCCATTACAGCACCACGCCCAGCCAAGCTATAAATATTCATTGTATCTGACTTCAAATCCCAGTTCACATAGTCAGCTGATATACTCACATCGTGGTAAGAGTCTATAAAGGGAGCATATTTAAAGAGTTTTTTGTCTCTACGAGCTAATAGTTGTAAACTGTCATCGTCATAACGAAGTTTTACTCCTTGATGGACTATTGAATCTTTTTCGCCTGTGTAAATAATCAGCTGAGAAAGTCGGTTGGTAACAGCGTGTTCGCTAAAGACATAATCTTGCCTTGAAGTGGACTTAAAGCGAGTTTTTCCTTCTTGTTCTAATCTTATAGAGGCTGCTCCTCCTCCAAGCGATTTTGAAACTATTTTTTTACCTATCAAGGAAAATCCTCCTTCATAAATAATGTCTTTCAAAAATCCTTTTACTTCTATATTATTATTATAAGAGGTAAACCTTGGATATAATGGATTTGGTTTGTTGTTTGTACGAGCTGCAAAGTAGTCAAATTGTCCAATTACAGCAGAATCTACATAACTACCATAATATAATTTAAACTCTTCTGCTTTTATTTCAGGTTTTTTGACAGTGAAACTAAATTTGCTAAACTCTCCATATACATCTGGTAAAACACCCCAGTCGAAACGTCCTCCTTCTCCTGTAAATGCCCCTTGAGCAAAGACTACTTGTCCAGTAGTATTCTGAATTTGAACAGTGTCATTTGGCGTTCGGATGGTAAAAGTAATATCATCTAACTGCATATAAGGACCTGCTAATTCTAGTTTTTCAGCAATAGGCTGCACAAAACTGCTCATTATGTTAGGCTTAACAATCGGATTATAACTCTCTGGTTCATCATTATTGGCTGTTTCAGTAGCATTTCCCCAGTCTCCCCCACTACTCCACTCGTCTGGACTTCCCCATCCGTCTCCTACTTGTACATCGTCTCCTGCATTTTCCTCTACCCAGCCTGTATCCCATCCATCATTTGACCATCCATTATCATCTGTTCCTGAATCATCTCCCCAACCTAAATCTTCTGCTGTCTCTTTTTTTTCTTCAGTGGCTTGCCCTGTATCTGTTTGACTTTCTATAATGTCATTAATATCTTCTGGAAGCTCAACTGCATCTTGTGGGGCAGCAGCTTCCCTTCCATATCCAAAAGAAAAATTCTGATTTCCTTCTACAACAACTCCACTGGTTTTATATTTGTAGAGCATATTTTCTGTCAAATAAAGACGTGTAATCCTATAAAAATTAGTTGCTACTCCAACAGATGTTTCAGAAACAGTAGTATCAGAAACTTGCAAAAACGAGGTCAGTAGTTCGTCTGTCAGTCTGCCATTTTGTTTTCCATAAAAAATACAAGCATAAAAATCTTCCGAAGTAGGATTAGTAGGGTAGTTTTTTCTATACATATTTTTAGCTACCTTAAACAATAATTTCTTTTGCTCTTCTGAAAGCTCTCCATCCCAAAGAGAAGCCACTCCATCTGCTATTTCTATTGTTTGAGGTTGAGATTTTCTTTCAATTATCTGACGCATATCTTCAACGAATTTTTTTTCATCGTTAAAATGCCTTTGTGCCTGTATTTGAAAAGTAGTAGATATAAATAGTAAGAAAATAAGCCAACTAATTGGCTTTACCATCGTATTTTTAGATAGGTTTTGTGGTCGTAACTTTTTTAAAACTCGCATTATATTTGGATTTATAGTATTATGAGTTGAGCAAGAATATGAAAAATACGGATTTTTTTTAGAAAAAAATAGTTTGTAGAAAAAGAGAAAACGCTTTTTTTGTTAAAAATAAAAAATATAAAATTTCCATTATCAATAAATTTTCTTGTTTAGTTAGGGAACGCAAAACTGACTTCTTTTCGTTAATTTTACAGACAGAAAAAGCGAAATTGTCGTTTAAAAAGTTAGTAAAATCATAAAGTATAAGTGATATTTTATTATCAGATATAGTCAATAATTTAATAAACAATAGCATACAAAATGTTACCAGCACCTTTTAAAAAATGGGCAACTCGCCCTGTATATTCAAAATCTTTTACGCTTCGAATTCCATTTAAGAAAGAAAATAATGTCCTTACTTTTGTTATTCAACTCAATAACAGACTTATTTTTGCGCTCATCGGAATTTTTAGCATCGTTGCTATCTTACAAATTTCTCTACTGATGAGTGAGAAAAAAGAAAATACAACGGTTCATGTAGCATCAATAGCTGAAAACACCAACAAAGAGTATTTTGAAGGAGAAGGACTGACTAAAGGAAATCAAGAAGAAGTTGAAGAAAATGATGAAGTGGAGTATGACGATGTGGTAGGTTATGGCTACAAACACCTTTCTAAAAGCAGTTCTCCTTCGAAAGTAGAAACAGAAGATAAGCGTAAAGCCTTTTTAAAAGTCAAGCATACACTCATTAGTGAGGCACTTATAGAAAATCAAGTTTCTCGTTTAGACCAACTCAATGATAAAAAAATGATTGCCTTGAATCAAAAACTCAGCGAAGCCTTTATTACTATTGTTTTGAATCAAACAAAGGTAGAACCTCACGTAATGGCATACTTTACAGGCACAAAAGACCTAAAAAAATTTGAAACAGCTCTTATGGAACAAGCCAAATATCACGTTCCAGCTTCCATCAAACTTGCTCAATCGGCATTAGAAACAGCTTACGGACAACGTATTGTCAATAATAATTACTTTGGAATAAAAGATAAAAAAAGAAAAACAAAAGCCATCACAACTACTGAATATTATACGCCAGCCGAATACAAAGCCAATAAAAGCAAAGTGGTAAATTCAAAAATCATTAAGAAAGATGGCAAAACACTTTATAAATGCCTTATAAAAGATAGCTTTGCAGACTATTCTTCGCCTTGGGAATCTTTCAGAGCGCATTCTATTTTCTTAAACGAGAGCAAACGCTATTCTCCATTATTTACAAAGGGAAAAAACTACGAAGACTGGGCAGATAAAATTGGCTCTACCAAGTATGGTGGTGTTGGCTATGCAACTTCACCTATTTATGGCGAACTATTGAAAAAAATTATTAGACGTTATAATCTTGATTTGTTAGATTATTGATAAGAAGTTGTTTAAGAATAAAAATAACCGTCGTTGAGGCTCAAAATACAGCTATCAATGAGGAAAAAAATTATCCTAAACGATGATTATAAATCTAGTTTACGGTTACTGAAATATATACTTTAGGTCAAGTTTCTATTCTATATAAATTCCCATGACTAAAATATCATCGGTTTGTTTTTCTGTTTTCTTCCAGTTTTCTAAAACTTCATTTAATAATCTTTCTTGGTCTTGAATAGGTTTTTTGCTTACTTCAAGTAAAAGCTCTCTAAAACGTTTTTTCATAAACTTCCTCGTCTCATCACTTTCACTTGCTTTCCCAAATTGGTCTTGAAATCCATCACTTGCCATGTAGAGTGTAACTTGATTTGGAAGAATGAAAGTAGTTGTTTCAAAAATCTTCTCTGTGCGTTTTTTATATTTTGACTTTCCTCCACCAATAGCGTGTTTTGAGCCTTTTATCTCTCTGATTGTTCCGTGTTCGACTAAATACAGTGGATTTTTTGCTCCTGCAAACTTTAAAGTTCTGCTCGTATGACAATAATTTATAATTGCCATATCCATTCCATCCCTCGTACTTTGGTTTCTAAAAGTGGCTTCTATTTGCTCATCAAGAAGTTTTAAAATTTCATCTGGAGCAGTATTTTTCTTATTAATTATAATTTCTGTAAGCAAGTCGTTTCCCATAACTGTCATAAATGCCCCCGGTACGCCATGTCCTGTGCAGTCTGCACAAACAGCAATAGAATGTTTTTTTCCTTCTATGATTACATCAGAAAACCAATAAAAATCGCCACTGACAATATCACGAGGTTTGAATAAAATAAAACTATCATTGAAAAGATTACTCAATAAATTCTTATCTCCCAAAATAGAGTCTTGAATACGTGCAGCATAGCGAATTGAATCTGTGATATGTTGATTTCTTTCCTCCAAGACTTCACTTTGGCGTTGAAGCTCTGCATTGCGTTCATTTACTTCAAGTGTTCTTTCGTTTACTTTGCGTTCCAAATTAATTGTTAAATCCTCTACACGATTAAAGGCTTTTGAAAAGCGTTTTGCTAAAATGCCCATTTGCAAAAGAATAAAAGCACCAAAACCGAACTGAATCAAATCAAAGTATTTTGTAAGTGAAATACCGATTGTATTTAATCCGTCGTGTATTCCAGTCAAGAGTAAAAAGGCAATCCCTAATGTTTGCCAAAGGGTTTCGTCTCGTTTTCTATAAATAGCTGTTCCTAAAATAACCACACCAAAGAGAATTGCAATTACCATCTGAATGATTTGCAAGGGTGGCACAACTTTCAAGAAAATAGAAACAGGTAAGAACAAGAAAAATGCACTAAAAGCAGCCAAACCACCAGAAATAGGAAACATAAACCGTTTAGATTCTCTTGGATAAAGCGATTGTAAGTAAAGGATAGCCGTAGGAAAAAGTAAGAAAAATGAGCCGTAGTAAATACGAGGCTGAAGACTTGTGTTTTTTAGATGCAAATACAAATATTCATAAAAATAATGGTCTGCAAATACCAAATGAATCATTGCCAGAGCAAAAGTAATAAGTCCAAAATACAATGTTGATTTTTGTTTTGGACGGAAAGCAAATAATATAAAATGATAAAAGGCAATAAAAAATAGTAACCCAAGCCATACCCCACTCCAATTTTGTTCTAATTCTTTGTCTTGTAAAAGCATTTTATATGTTCCGACTTCAAAATTTTCAAGAATGCCTCCTATAAAAAAACTTGGGTTGGCTACATGCACTACAATATCCAATTCAGAAGTTTCTTCTAGCATCAGTAATTCTCCCAAAAAAACATCATTTGCTTCTTCTGCTTTTGTGGTTAGAGTACCTGCTTCATAAATTGGCTTATTATTGATAAATACTTTACTAGCTGTCCATATTTTAGGAACTTTGATAGCTAAGTCTTTACGGAGATTCTTGGGTAATTTTACTTTGATTCTATAAGTGGCTGCGCCATTGGTAGGATAATCTTCATCTGTTTTGGGGTCTTTGTAGGTATTCCATGCTTTTGGTACAGGAACATACTGAAACTCGTTTTGCTCATCGATATTTTTAGGCAAAATCCATTTACTCCAAAAAAATTGCCATTCTCCTTTCAAAACTATGACTTCTTCTGGTTCTATAATTTTTTCAGAAAGGTCTATCACTCCCTTTTCTGCTTCGATAGGAAGTTCTTTTTTGTCTGAACAAGAAAAAAGAAAAAGCAAGAAAAAACAACCTACCATTATTTTGAAACTTCTTTTCAAAAATATTTGACAAGATAAAAATTGGAATAAATGTGGAAATATTTCTTTTAATGTATAGTTTTGCATTCCGAAAAATGAATAAATTCAAGTATAAAGGCTTTTTCAGTAGCCTAATTTACGAATAAAAATGAGATATGATAGAGTTTGAAAGACTGATATATCATCTTTTCAATCAGTTTTTAGTGTATAATCCTAATACGCCTCTGCTTTTCAACAGTGGTGTTTTTTTGGTGCTATTTCTGATTTTTTATGGTGGTTATATTTTTCTCTATAAAAATGACTTGCTAAGAATTAGTTATGTAATTCTCTTTAGTTTTTTCTTCTACTACAAATCTAGTGGAGGGTTTGTCGTGCTGTTGGCTTTTTCAGCAATTTTTAATTATTTGAGTGGTATTTTGATAGATTCATTTCAGCTTCGGCTGAATAGAAAAATCGTTCTTTGGATAAATATTCTAATAAACGTAGGACTGCTTTTTTACTTCAAATATACTTTCTTCTTTCTTAAAAACTGGAATGCAATCACTTCTCAAAATATTGAATTAGAAGCCATTTTTCTTCCTATTGGTATTTCTTTCTTTACGTTTCAAGCTATCAGTTATGTCGTAGATGTTTATAAAAAACAAATCTCGGCTTGTAGAAATCTACTTGATTTTGCATTTTATCTTAGTTTTTTTCCTCAACTGGTGGCAGGACCTATTGTAAGAGCAAAAGATTTTTTACCACAAATCAGACAAAAATTAGAGTTTGATTCGGTAAGTATGGGTTGGGGACTTTTTTGGATTTTGAAAGGACTTTTCAAAAAAGCTGTTTTGGCAGATTATATTGCTCAATATGTAGATTTGATTTACTCTAACGAAGCTGGTTATACAGGCTTTGAGCATCTTTTGGCAATGTATGGCTATACTATCCAGATTTATTGTGATTTTTCAGGCTATTCGGATATGGCAATCGGTTTGGCAATGCTGATGGGTTATGAACTTTGCCTAAATTTTGACCGTCCGTATTTGGCTACTTCGATTACAGAGTTTTGGAGACGTTGGCATATTTCTCTTTCTACGTGGCTACGAGATTATATTTACATTCCATTAGGGGGAAACAGACACGGAATTTTGAGAATGTATTTGGCTCTTATGGCAACCATGCTCATTGGAGGCTTTTGGCACGGTGCAGATTGGAAATTTGTCTTTTGGGGAGGAATGCACGGAATTGGGTTAGTTATTCATAAAATCTATCTTACTTTCGTAACCGACTTCAAAAAGAACAATGCAGAAAAAGATAACTTTAAAAAGATTGGATTTCTCAAAAAAACAGCCTTTTCCGTTTCTGATACGCTAATCAATTTCATCAAAAATAGTTTGGGTTGGCTCATTACTTTCCACTTTGTCGCCTTCTTATGGATATTTTTCAGAGCAGAGAGTTTCGAAAAAGCGTGGTTTTCTGTTCAAAAAATAATTACTGCCACAGATTTTGATTATGCTCTTCCTTTTTGGGAAACACGTCCGTTGTTTGTAGTGATGCTTCTTGTAGGATTGTTTCTGCATTTTAGCTCAAAACTATCATACAACAATCTAGGACATTATTTTGCAACTCTTCCCTTTTGGGCAAAGGCAATTTGTTATCTAGTGGTGATTCAAATTATTTTACAAGTGCAGGCAGAAGGCGTACAACCCTTTATTTATTTTCAGTTTTAATTTTTGTTTTACTAGCAAAACAAAAAGTTCCTAAAAACGTTAATAATACATATAACTTAGAAAAAAGAGCTTCTGATTTGTATAAGAAAACCAAATCAAAAGAAGACGATAGTAAGTAATAATAGAGATAAATAAATTTTTGCTATTTTTATTCAAGCTCACTCATTATGTGTTTGTAGCAAAATTTTGTAGTACTATTTTTTGCTTGTATTAATCAACTGGTATATATTCAGCTGTTATTTTTTTATGATACAAGTAGTTTTGTTCTAATTATCTTTCTATTTAAGTAACAACTTTCATCAATACATTTAAAATACTGCTCAATTTTAATTAATTTAGCAAAGAAACCAATATATATCGTTGTACGTTGTTAGAATATACTATATTTTATTACTTGCTCTTTTTACACCAACTATCTGTATAAAATTTTTATGAACACATCTACTCTTTTTAGGATTTTTTTCCTCACTTTTTTATCTCTGTGTGTACATATTTCTTCCTATTCACAAACTACTCCCACCCAACGTGCAAGTGTAGTCTCTGGAGGTGGAGGAAAAACAAGTACTGGAAGTTTTCAAAACTTTGGCGTTATAGGAGAACCTATCGTTTCCTCTCAAATTGGAAATGGTACTACCACTGGTCAGATGGGATATATTTATATGACCGTTGGGAACGAACCCTACTATATTGGACGAAATGATTCACTTATTTTGGTGGACATGTACAACAACATGGGAGGCAATGGTTGGCTAAACTCTTGGGATTTGACACAACCTGTTACTACTTGGGCAGGTGTTGAGATAGCTTATGGTTCTGTTCTTTCAGTAAACCTAAATAGTAACAACCTTACAGGTACAATGCCTATTTCAGTGCGTCGTTTTTCTAGGATAAATGAACCAGATTTTCAAATCAATATTGGAAATAACAGATTAGGATTTGAATCGGCAGAAGATTTTGTAAATACAATTCCAATTTTTACGTATTCCCCACAAGCAAAAATTTATTCTCGCCTAGACACTACCATTACACAAGGAGAATCTATAACTTTTACTTCTGAAGCAGCAGGAGATTTTAACAACTATCAATGGTTTAAAGATAATGTTATTTTAAGTGGAGAAACTGCTCCCACACTAGAACTCACAAGTGTACTTCCTTCTGATGCAGGAGAATATTTTTGTAGAATTACCAACTCACAAGCTACTTTACTGACTTTAGAACGTCGTATTATTAATCTAAATGTAGAGGGATTTGTCAATCCTTTCGACTCGCTTGCTTTAGTACAAATTTATGAAGAAACAGGAGGCGAAAACTGGGTAAATTCTTGGGACTTAAACAGCCCTGTTTCCACTTGGGAAGGCGTTACGTTACAAGGAAATAAAGTAAGAGAATTAGACCTTTCACGAAGAAACTTAGTAGGAGAATTACCTGATGTTTTTGATGCAGAGCTGTTTTCAGAACTTCGTTATCTTAGCTTTTTTGACAACCAACTAGATGGAGAAATTCCTTCTACGATAGGCAAACTTTCAGAACTAACTTATTTAGATTTAGATAAAAATAATTTTGAAGGAAGTGTCCCTGCTTCTTTCGGAGAACTTACCAACTTACAAGCTCTTTGGCTTTCAAGAAACAATCTTAGCGAGCTTCCCAATCAGATTGGAAATATGGCTAGTTTGCAAAACTTATATCTAAATGATAATAATTTTGCTTCTCTGCCTACCACTTTAGGAAATTTGAGTGAACTATTAGTCTTAAATGTTAGTGATAATGAACTTTCAGAATTTCCAAACTCAATAACAAATCTCATAAAACTAAGAGAACTTTATGCTAATCGTAATCTAATAGCAACCCTTCCGACTGCGATGAGTAACCTTGCTGCTCTAACAACTTTTGAAGTAAATAGTAATCAACTCTCTTCCCTGCCTACTACAAATTTGTTACAACTCGCTAACCTATCTGTACTTCGTGTGGCAGAAAATAGCCTAGAATTTGATGATTTATTGCCTTATGCTAACCAAAATTTCCAAACTTTTGATTATGCTCCACAAGCTCCTATAAATGAGGAACTAGATATTTTAGCTACTATAAATAATTCTGTTTCTTTTTCAGTAGAAACTCAAGGAAATGGAAATGAATACCAATGGACAAAAGATGGACAAATTGTTTCTTCTGCTCAAACTCTTACAATAAACAGAGTTGGAACAACCGATATAGGAATTTATTTGGCAACAGTTAATAACCCTAGTTTACCCAACCTTACGCTACAAAGAAGAAGTATCACATTAAATGTGGAATGTGCTGATAACTTAGGTTTTACGATAGCAGAGCCACAACAAACGGTATTTTGTGAAGAACAGCCTTTTGGGCTTCGCTTAGAAATTGATGCTAGATTTGCTGGTAGTCCTCAAATTCGTTGGAGAAAAGATGGAGTAATTCTAGCTTTTGCAAATCAGATAAATTACACCGTAACACAAGCTGGAGTTTACACAGCCGAAATAGTAACAGCAGATGGGTGTACGGCTCGTTCTAATGAAATAGAAATCACGACACTACCCCAACCCGAATTATTCATAGAACTGATTGATAATACAACTTTTACAAGTTCGATAACCAGTACAGAACCTGTAACCTACCAATGGCTAAAGGATGGAGAAATTATAGATGGAGCAACCGAAGAAACGTTCACTCCTACTGAAAGTGGAGAATACAGTCTTTTAGTTCGTTCAGAAACAGGATGTAGTTCGGTTTCTGAAAGTATTATCTTTAATAATCCAGTTACTGGTATTGATGAGCCAATAGAGCTTCGTGGACTTTCTCTCTTTCCAAACCCCAATAATGGTATTTTCTTCTTAGATTTTGGAACAAGCTATCCAAACGGAACTCCAAGGTTTACGCTGATAGATGGCATAGGCAGAGAAATTGATATAAAAATAGAGCAAGTTTCTTCTACTCGCTATAAAATTTATGGACAAAAGCTCACTGGAGGAATGTATCAACTTAAAATAGAAACATTAGACGGAGCTGCTTTGCGTAAGTTCGTTTTGTCAGAATAATGTTAGAGCTTGTTTAAAATTACTTTTAGCCTATTCAGATTGCATTTTTATTTAAAATAATCTGAATAGGCTATTTTT
>NZ_JAHDIG010000011.1:54896-80085 GCF_020630935.1 Bernardetia sp. | reverse complement strand
GCTGCATAAGGCAAAAAAAGAAGAAAGATAATACTTTTTTCGTGCGTTTACCCTAGCATTTCAGCGAAACTTACAATAGAAATAGCAATATTTACATTTGGCGAGTTCAAATCAAGTTCTTTAAAACTATCTACAACTATTTTTTCTCCTTTCAAATGTCCTAAAAGCACATTCGTATCTAATACAAAAGTTTTCATTTGGTTTGATTAAAGTGCTTCTAAAAGTTCCTCAAAAGGCTCATCATCATCTGCCAAAACTCCACTAAGAGCCAATACATTTTCAGTTTTGTAGTTTTGTTTTTGAATAAGTTCTTGAATATTTAGTTTCTCTTTCAAAGGTTTGGCATAACGCAAAACGCTATTTTCTTGTAAGAAATTTTGTAGAAAGTTCTCTAAAAAAGTAAATATTTTTTCTTCGTTTACCTTTTCCAGCAACGCTAACACTCTATTTTTTTGTTCTAAAATCATATTCACAAACGTTTAATTCATACTTTTCCATATCTAAATTTACTAAATAATCCCATCAAGCACAAAAAAACTCCCTAGCTTCTGTTTTTTTGGAAGGTAGGGAGTTTCTATTGGTTTTGCTAGTTCAAGATTTTATCTTGAACTGGGTCTTTTGTCAGCATATGCTGACAGAACAGTAAGCATAAGATGGGAATCTTGCACTAGAGGAGAAAACGTATGACAAACTTGAAGATACTTTGACTGATGAAAATGTTCGTTCTACTCGCACAGAAGCACAGCTAGAGCAATTAAGACAACAACAAGAAGAAGAAACTACTGAAGAAGTAGGATAATTCTGAAACATCTTTGTTTTGATATAAATCAAAAAACCTTTCAAAATTTATTTTTTGGAAGGTTTTTTTATAGCAAATTACTATATTTCAGAAAATAAAAAAAATATAAAAATGAAATATTCCTTCAAAAATATAAGAGCAGAGTTTTCAGAACTAGTAAAAAACAACTCTAATTTTTCCAGAAGAGAGGCAAATGGAATGCTAGTCTTGTCATTATGTTTTTTGTTTCCTATTGTAGCAATAATTTATGAACGATTTCAGAGTGCAGAAGAAATAGATAGTAAAATCGTTGGTTTGCAAGCAGAAAGAGCTGATAGTTTGCTTGCTGTTTTGGAGATGCAGCAGCCTTTAGATAGAGAAACAAAACTGGCAATGTTAGAGATTCGTCCGTTTGACCCTAACAAATTATCAGTAGCACAATGGCAAGCAATTGGTGTAAAGCCTTGGGTAGCCAAAAGAGTTGTGAATGCCGTAAATAAAAAGTACGTTTTTCTACAAAAAAATGACTTAGAAAAATTTAATGGCTTTCCAAAAGAAGAATACGAACGTTTGAAAGAATACATTGATTTACCAGATACAGTAGATAAAAAGGAGTATTATCGCCAAAAGTATGATAACAAGAAATATGCTTCTTACGATAAGAATAAATATGAGAAGAAAGATTATAAAAAATATGATAATAAGGGCAAAGAAAATAATTATACATCAAATTATGAAAAGAAAGAATACAAGAAATACACACCCAAAGTCATAGAAAAATTTGACCTCAATACAGCTGATACAGCTACGCTCAAACAAATCAGAGGGATAGGAGAAAAAACATCTCTTTGGATAGTAAGCAATAGAAATAAATTGGGAGGTTTTCATTCTATTGAGCAAACAAAAGAAATTTCAATTCTTTCAGATAAGGCTTTCGAAGAACTTAAAAAATATGCTTTTATTAGTCCATCATTTAAGGTCAAGAAAATAAACATCAATACAGCCGACTATGAAACACTCAAAAAACATTCCTACATAAGTTGGAAAGCTGCCAGTACATTGCTCAAATACAAAAAACAGCATGGCAATTATAAAAGTCTTGATGACATCAGAAAATCAAGAGCTATCAAAGAAGAACAACTCCAAAAACTTATTCCCTACCTAGAATTTTAGTTTACCTTACCAGTCATTTAGGCATGTAATAGTATAAGTAATTTCCTTTTTTTAAAATTTAACTAAAAATTTAGTTTGCTTTTACTGAAAGAGTTTTACCTTTGTGATAAATTATTTTTATATAAATTTTCAAAGGTTTAATTCACTTATTTTTCTTAAATAAGTACATAAATTATCTATTATAATCCATTTTATAATGACACATTTATTAAATATACAGTCATTAAAGTCTTCTCTTAAACTAGGGACTTTGTCGGCTTTATTTTTGGCTACCCCTCTATTTATTAATAATGTAGAGGCACAAGACGTAAAGAAAAAAGAAAAAACAGAGGTAGTTTCTCCTAGTAGCTTAAAGACTCCTATTCCGATTGATGAGAATGTAAAAGTAGGAACGCTTTCAAATGGAATGAAATACTACATTCGTAAAAACTCTATGCCAGCCAATCGTGTAGAACTTCGTTTGGCTGTTAATGCAGGTTCTATTTTGGAAGACAACGACCAGCAAGGGTTGGCACACTTTACTGAACACATGGCATTCAATGGTACAACCAATTTCAAGAAAAATGATTTGATTGATAACCTTGAAAAAATGGGTGTTCGTTTTGGCGCAGATTTGAATGCTTACACTTCTTTTGATGAAACAGTTTATATGCTTCCTTTACCAACAGATAGTGTAGGTTATGTAGATAAAGGTTTACTCATTTTGAAAGACTGGGCAAGTGGTGTTTTGTTTGAAGGCGAAGAAATTGACAAAGAACGTGGCGTAGTTATCGAAGAGTGGCGCAGAGGAAAAGGTGCAAGTGAGCGTATGCGTACAAAATATTGGCAAACACTTTTGAAAGATTCTCGCTATGCAGAGCGTCTGCCGATTGGAAAGAAAGAAATTTTAGAATCTTTCGAACACGAAACGATTCGTAGGTTCTATGAAAAGTGGTATCGTCCAGACCTTATGGCAATCGTTGCTGTGGGAGACATCGACGTAGAAGAAATGGAGAAGAAAATAAAGGAAACATTTGAATCTATTCCTAAAAGAAAAAAAGTTGTAGAACGTCCCTCTTTTAAAGTACCGATGAATAAAGAAACACTTGCAAAAGTAGTTTCAGATAAAGAAGCCACAAGAACACAACTCATGCTTTTTTACAAGCAGCCCAAAAAACAGATTGAAAACTATACTGACCTAAATAGAAGTTATGTAAACGAGCTTATTACCACTATGCTCAATGCTCGTATGGAAGAAACACAAAAACAAGCCAATCCTCCATTTTTATACAGCTTTGCATTTTATGGCGATATGATTGGGCGTGATTTGGATGCTTTTCAACTTTATGCAGGGCTTAGAGAAGACAATATCGAAAACGGCATTGAGACCATTACAAACGAAGTAGAACGAGTAAAAAAGTTTGGTTTTACGGAATCTGAACTAGAGCGAGCTAAAAAACAGACTTTGAAACGCTATGAAAAAGCCTTTAAGGAACAAGACAAAACAGAATCTAATCGTATAGTGATGAATTATGTCTATAATTTCTTAGAAAATCAGCCTATTCCAAGTCCAAAATTTGAATATGAGTTTTTACAGAAAGTATTACCAGCTATCAATCTGAACCTTGTCAATACAACTGCTAAAAGTTGGATGACAGAGGAAAATAGAGTCGCTATCTTGACAGCCGTTGAGAAAGAAGAAGTAAAACTGCCAACAGAAGAAGAAGTGATTTCTATTTGGGATAATGCTTCTAAGAGAGACCTCAAGCCTTATGAAGAAAAGGAAATTGCAAGCGCACTTATTGCAGATACAAATATTCCAAAGAAAGGAAGTATTGAGAAAACAACTCAAAATGAAAAATTAGGTTATACAGAACTTACTCTTTCCAATGGAGCAAAAGTAATTTTGAAAAAAACTGATTTCAAAAACGATGAGATTTTGGTTTCTGCATACAGTATGGGAGGGCATTCGCTCTACGAAGATAAAGATTATGTAGCTATTTCAAATATTTCTTCTATCATTGCTCAATCTGGAATCGGAGAGTTTTCTCCTTCGGATATGGATAAGTTTATGAGCGACAAAGCAGTCAGAATCAGTCCTTATATTTCGGAGCATTCAGAAGGTTTTCAAGGAAGCACTTCTCCAGAAGATTTAGAAACGGCACTTCAACTGATGCATCTCTATTTTACTAATCCTCGCTGGGATGAAAATGCTGTAGCTTCTTTTGTTGCGACACGAAAAGGATTTTATCAAAACTTGGATTCTAACCCAAATTATTATTTCTACGACCAGTTTAGTCAGTTGATGTCAAATGGCAGTATCCGTAGTGGTTTTCCAAAGGTAGAAGAACTAGAAAGCACAGATTGGAAAGCAGCTTACAAAATGTATAACGAACGCTTTTCGAATGCTGCTGATTTTACATTTTTCTTTATTGGAAACTTTGATGAGGAAAAAATGAAAAATCTTTTAGAAACTTATATCGCAACACTTCCATCCTCTGAAAATACAGAAGAGTTTAAAGATTTGGGTATTCGTTCTCCGAAAGGAATGGTAGAAAAAATCTACAAAAAAGGTTCAGAGCCACAGAGTAATGTACGTCTTGCTTTTGCTGGAGAAATGAAAGAATATGAAGCAAAAGATGAGGTAGCCTTAAATGCTATTGCTGGCTTGCTCCGTTTCAAACTCATTGAAAAGTTGCGTGAGGAAAAAGGAGGTGTTTATTCTGCTGGAGCTTACACAAGTGTAGATAAATATCCAGTTCCAAATTATAACGTAATGATAACTTTCCCTTGTGCGCCAGAAAATGTAGATGATTTGATTGCAGCTTCTATCGAAGAAGTAGAAAAATTACGTAGTGGTGATATTGATGCAGGTGATTTGGAGAAATTCAAAGAAGCTGAAAAGCGTAAAAACGAAGTTGAACAAACTCAAAATAAATACTGGCTCTCTACACTTAAAGGCATTTACTATTACAAGGAAACACCTGAAAGTATTGAGAAAAACAAATCTCTTTTGAAAGATTTGACAGTAAAAGATGTAGAAAAAGCTGCTAAAAAATATTTAGATACAAAAGCCTACATCAAAGCTGTTTTAGTTCCTGAAACCGTAGTGGAAGAAGACAAGGGAGAGTAATACCAAAATAAAGACTAAATTACACCGAAATATATTGGTCTGCCCTATTGGGCTGACCTAATAGATGATAATAAGGTCAGTCTTGTAGAGCAGACCGACAAAACACAACTTTCATTTTTGAAAGTTGTGTTTTTTTGTAAGGAGAGGTTTATTACAATTATCTACCAAAAACCAGTTTCTGACATTCTTTGTCCAAAGTTCTATACAACGTAAAAAGACTGGTTTGTTCAGAATAGAAAAGAGCCACAGTAGTATTACTCTTGATAGGTTTTCCTCCTACCATTGTTCCATTGGTATAATAAAGATAGGTTTTTTGGGCGTGCATATCTGTAACAGCAATGACTTCTATACTTGCTCCGAAATTAAAATATTGGATAAGTTTTGTTCCATCATTGTCGTAGGTTTTGGAAAATAATAGCTCTTCTTCCGATGAGTAAAGTGTTAGTTTTTTACTGTCTTGTCTTGCAATGATAAAGTTTTGTTCACGCTGCTTGTCGGCTGCTAGGGTAAAAATTGCACCTTGTTCACCTCTTTCAAAAAACTTTCTATCCATTATTTTCCCTTCTAAATTGAAGCGAATCAGTTCCCCAGCTTCGGTTAGCATACTGATTTCGGTAGTGGAAAGTGTATTTCCATAATCTACATGAAAATCATTGGTAATATCAGAGTTGAAATTGAGTGGAAACTCTGGATAAACTTTCGAATTTCGTTTCAAAAGATTGACAATTCCGTTTTGTTCAATGGCTATCATTGCATCACGATTCCCTGCTCTTACATGTTCTAAAGGTGCAGAAAGTGCCATTCCTAGTTTGCGAGGCTGCCATCCGGGAAGACTTTTCCCTGTTTTGTCATAGAGATACACATTTCCTGTGCTTGTAGCTACTCCAATTCTATAATTTTTAGAATTATCGTAATCAATCACAGAAAGATGAGTAATAAATGTATTCTCTGGAAACCAAATGGGAAAACCAGAAACTGTTCTACCTAATCGGTCAATCAAATAGACTTTGGTAGGTGTTGCTATAAGATACTGTAATTTTCCATTTTTATATGCATCAATCTGATACACTTGTGGGCGCATTGTGCCATTGAGATAATAATTCCAAAGTATTTTTCCCTCTTTAGAAATCAGATACAGCATATCTTTTTCATCTTGCACCAAAACTTCCCAACTCCTATCAATATGATTTTTGACTAGATATGGACGGCTTTCTAATCTATTTTTAAAGATAGTTTTAGATTCTTCTTTTTTGTTTTGAGCGACTAACTCTGCCGTTTTTTGTTGTTGGAAAATAAGTGAACTTTCAAAACGTTTTTTCTCTCCTTTTGCTTGCCACGCCAAAAATTCTACTTTCAAAAGGTCATATTTATAGGCTTCAAATGTGGTGCGCCAATCTGAAGAAACATTAGCCATCAGCCAGTTCCAAGAACGAGGTAAATCTATAATCACACTTACTGTAGAGCGTGTTCCAACTTGCTCAAAAAACTGTCTCTGTCGTACCAGTTTTCCCCAAACACGTTCACTTTTATAATCATCAATGAGCTTCTGAATAGCTTGAAAACTACTTCCAATAACAATATATTTGCTTTCCAAAACCGTATAATACGACTGTGAAAATCCACTAAAACCTTCTCCAAACATTTTTTTAGGAAAATCAGCTACCTCAATCCTTGTAATAGGTAGTTCCTCATATACTTCTGTCAGAGGTTTTGTTTCGGAACTTGTTCCATCTTCATCTTTTACTTCAACACGAGAATTTTCAGCAAGTTGCTTCAAAAGAGCAAGAGCTTTTTGTTCGTATTTTTCAGTCTGTCCATCCTCTGATTTTATTTTTAAGAAGGCTAGTTTATCTGGTTGTTTTCTGTTTTCAGGCATTTCCAAGACAGCCACAGCAATTTCATTTCCTATATTGTCTAGAAAACGAGTAGGCGAAAAACTGTAATAGTCTATGAGGGATTCCTTAGCTTCAATTTGTTTGGGCAAATACTCTTTACGATAACTTTCCAAATCGTGAAAATACTGTTCTGGTTCTGAAAGTCCGATACGATACAGAAGTGCTGTTTCTTGTGGAATAAACTGCTGAATATCGATAAAATCTATTGCCTTTTGATTTTCTAAAATGGAAAGATAATCTCTTTCTGTTCCTTCTTCTTGTGTGAGCAGGTAGCCATTGAGTAAGAGTAAATGTTCTTTCAAAGACACATCTAGCATAGCTGATTTTGCCCATTTATCAAAACTAGAAAGTAAAGCCGTATTTTCTTCGTCTGTAAAGAGTGAAAAAAGTTTAGGAATCTGTGACGCTGAAACATACAAATTTGCATCGTCGTCTTCTATTTTGGTAAGTTTCAGAAGGTCTTTGTTTTCTTTGAAAAATGGTGTTCCTTCTCCATTAGCTATTTTTCTGACAGCATCTTCCACCAAAAAAGGCGTATAACTTCCAATAAAAAAATTTTTGTAAATGACATACGTAAAAATTACGCTCTCAGTCTCTGTTCTCTGATTTGACTTTTTTTCTTCTTCTATTTTTTCATACTCATATTTCAGTTCATGAACCGTAATATCATTGTAAAGCCGTTCAGAGTGAGTAAAAGGAACTTTTTCTTTGAGTTTCTTAGTCAGACTATTTACAATTCTTGATTTTAAAGACATCGGAACAAAAAACATAATATCTGCGCTTGTTCGTGAAGTTTGGTGTAGCGAAACGTATATTTTTCGTCCTTTCAGATAATCCATTACATCTAACGAATCTCTACCTACCGAATCTAAAACCGTTTTGCGTGAGTGATAGGATTGTAGATAAGGCAAATTTTTAAAGGGTTGCCAAAAAGGGAGTGAATCTATTTTCTCTCTCATACGCTCTGCTTCTGTTGTCTCCAAAACCAAAATCGCATCATTTGGCACAAGTTCCCACACAGAGGCATCTCTATTGTTTTCCCAAATCAAGAAAGAAATAGAAAAAACAATCAGAATAGTTAAAAGACCAATAATGCCAACACTATATTTTTCTTTCTGTGAATAGCTCTTCCATCTGTTTTCAAACCACACACGAAAACGCAACCAGCGCATTTTTAATCTTGTCATCCTATAAATATTATGCTATAGAGTAGCTAAAATTTTATTTTTTTTAAATTTTCAAGTAATTACAAATTTGAGTATTGTTATTCAGAAAGACAAGAGAAAGCAAATTTTGTTTCATTAAAATAAAAAAAACCGAAACTCAAAAGAATTGAATTTCGGTTTTCTATTAAACTGTTGTTTATTTATTGATGTTGTTTGTGCGTTTCACAAACGACTAATCTCCATCTTAAAAATCTTCATCTAACGAAAACTTAGGCGTATCGTCGTTTCCATTCATTACGCCAGCTTTTTGGTATTCTGCTACACGTTTCTCAAAGAAATTTGTTTTGCCTTGCAAACTAATCATTTCCATAAAAGGAAAAGGGTTTTTACTGTTGTATTGCTTCTCACAACCAAGTTCTCCTAAAAGTCTGTCAGCTACAAACTCAATGTATTGGTTCATTAGGTCAGCATTCATTCCTATCAAACTTACTGGAATAGCATCAGTTACAAATTCCTGCTCAATCTTTACAGCATCAGTAATAATTTGAATAATGCGTTCTTTTGGAAGTTTGTTTTGGATGTAATTGTTGTATAAAAGACAAGCAAAATCGCAGTGCAAACCTTCATCTCTTGAAATAAGCTCATTGGAAAAACTAAGCCCTGGCATTAAACCACGTTTTTTGAGCCAAAAAATAGAACAAAACGAACCACTAAAGAAAATTCCTTCTACAGCAGCAAAAGCAATCAGACGCTCTGCAAAGTTTTCACTTTCAATCCAACGCAATGCCCACTCTCCTTTTTTAGCAACACAATCTAAGTTTTCTAAAGCATTGAATAAATAATCTTTCTCCTTTGAACCTTTAATATAAGTATCAATAAGAAGTGAGTAAGTTTCAGCATGGATATTTTCCATCATCACTTGAAAACCATAAAAACAACGAGCTTCAGGAAGTTGTACTTCCTTCATGAAATTAACTACTAAATTTTCATTTACAATCCCATCAGAGGCAGCAAAAAATGCTAGTACGTGCTTTACAAAATGCTGTTCGTTTTCATTCATTGCTTCCCAATCCTTCATATCGTTGGAAAGGTCTATCTCTTCGGCTGTCCAAAAGCTAGCTTCAGCTTGTTTGTACATTTGCCAAATATCATCGTGTTTGATAGGAAAAAGTACAAAACGATTTGGGTTTTCGGCAAGTAAAGGTTCGTGTAAAAGTTCTTTAGAATTTGTATTTGACATAGATATATATATTTATAAAAGGGCACAAAAAACAACCCTATTTTTTTAGATAAAATAAATGTGATTATACTATTTTTTTTGGAAGAATAAGGTAACAGATAATATGACTAACAGACTGTGCAATTAAAAGGGTTACAAAAATAACACATTATTTTTTAGTCTGACGTATTGTTTTTTCAATTAGGATAAGCAACTATTATAACTAACGATAATTTTCTCCCTTCATTATTCAACCTTTCTTTACTTCATCAATTTGTTTTCGACAAAGGTCGATATTTAGAATTTTATTTGCAGCATTTTTATGAAATTAATTCGAATTCGATTTGATAAAATAAGCTAGTCAGCTAAAAACCAAAACCATTTTGATAACGAAAAGTTGATTTGAGAAACTCAAAAAACTCTTGTTATACTCCTCAAACTATGAAAATTGCTACCTTGTTGTTATATTTCTTTCTAATGCTAACTCTATTTTTTTTGTCTTGTAATCCAGATAAGGACAAGAGAGTTTCTTATACTGAACCCAAAAACTCTACTACTGATAATTCTGTATTATTTTTTAAAAATGTTCGAAGCCTAGATTATGATAAAAAAGATGAGCCTAAATTAAAACGAGAAATTTATGTTCATGAAGACGCAAGCAAAGACACACTAAAGCCTGTTTTGAATTTAACGATTGTGTATTTGTGGAACAAAGACAAAGCCTACATCATCACAGACCCTAACAAATACATCGAAGATTTTTTTAATGAGACAAAAAATGACACACTCAAAATTCGTTGGAAAAATCCCAAGACCAAAGCACAGGGAACACTTTTTTATATGGCTGGACACGTAGATACACAATATGAATTTGCTACAAAACTCTACAACAGCATCTTAGATGGTTATGAGTTTTATATGCTTCCTAATGAAATTCCAATGCTTGCTACTCACGAGGAGCGAGAAACGTTTAGAATTACAATGATGGACTATTATCGTTTGGTGGGGGTTTTTAAGTAAGCTATTCCTCCAATTCATAAATCAAAGAATCCTTAGTGGTATATTTTTCAGAGAGTAAAGGAATTTTTTCAAAGATAACAGGAAACTGCCTTTCTTCATCAATGATAAATTGTGGCTTTTCTTTTTCTATTTGGTCGTAAAATAATAGAAGAGCCTCATAATTATCTAGCTGTTCTATTCTGTTTTGGGTAATTTTCCAATCCAAATAAGGTGTAACAGGTGTGTTATTGATGTAATAACCGTGATTTTCTCCTAGTACCCATATTTTTTCATTTTTTAGAGCAAAGCTATTTGGTTTTTCTATAGTTGCCTCCGAATAATTGAGAGGATAGAAAACTTCTACTTGAGTAGCCCAAAGCTGCACTCCTACACCTCCCAAAACAGATAGAAATAAAAGTTCAGCAATCCATTTTCTTTCTATTGAAAATAAATAATATGTTCCAAAAAAAGCTAATGCAGGTAAAAAGAAAGCAAATTGAAGAGGTAATATAAACTTCAGAAAAAATAGACTCATAACAGAAGCAATAAGCCAAAAAATCATCATCTGACGACAGTATGACTGATAATTGGTAAGACTTCGCCCAGAAAACATATTTAGAGCAGCCAAGACCAAAAATAGCATTGGAAAAACCAAAATCAGTACTAAATCTTGAATAGACAAAAGGAAATTAGGCGAGAATGAAATAGAATTGAAAAACTGAATCAAAAAATCTTTCAAACTATCATTCCAGAAAAAGTAGAGAGCCAATAATAAAATAGGAAAGGCAAACCCAAACAAAACAAGTAAATGTTGTCTGAATGTAGTGGAGCGAAAAACACCTAATCCAATACTTACCCAAAAAAGAAAAATGCTAGAAGGTAGGTGAAAAAGAGTTGCTAATCCGACATAAAAACCAATCGTAAAGAGCGTTTGGTCGTGTGTGTTTTCAGTAAGCGTAAATATTTCACGCAAGACTAAAAGCAAAAAAGTAAGTGACAAAAGTAAGGGTGAAACATTGAAATAATCAAAGCTGATAGAACCAAATACAACATATAGCACAGCAGGAACATACCCTCTGTCTAGCAAAAAATCTCGCCTTACGAGCAAAGTATTAAAAATAATGGCTTGCAAAAACAAAATTCCTGTTCCTACCAATCCATATCCTAAAACAGAACGTCCGAAAAGTAAATCTAGCAGAGCATAAAACCACGCAGAGAGAGGAGCAATACCAGCAAAGACTTCTTTGTAGATAGTATTTCCTTCTGCTACACGTTCGCCTATGAGCATAAAATCTAACACAGGACTCAAAAGAGGAATCTCTGTGGAAAATAATTGTAATAACAAAGGAAGACGAAGTACTAACAGAAGTAGTAAGACGGTTAGGAGACGAAAAGGGTCGTAAGTACGGAAAAATTTAAGCACGTAAGTAAATGAACAATTAGCTGCGCTGAACTATCGGTTAGTTTTGCTGAGCTAAAGGTTTTAAAATTAATAATGGAAAGTTATTTAAAATGCTGATGATAAAAAAAACTATACTATGCGAAAACAGCACATTAACTGTAAGTTCAGTGATTCTAATGTTGAATGACTACACAATGAAAATTGAAATACTAGGTAAGTAAACAGAAAAGAAAGCTAAATGTAGCTACTACTAACTGTTTGACTTCACTGATTTTTAATCTAAAATCTACATTCAAAAATCTAAAATTGCACTATGCTTCTCCTACTGTTCCTCCAAAATTTAAAGGAAATTGATTAGCTTCTTCTTGAACAGAAATTTTACCCATAGAGGCTTCATATTTATCAACGCTATCTTTTAAAGTATGTAACAAACGCTTGGCGTGGTCTGGCGTAAGAATAATTCTTGATTGTACTTTTGCTTTTGGCGCACCAGGTACAAGTCTTACAAAATCTAAAAAAAACTCGCTCTGTGAATGCGCTATCATTACCAAATTAGCATAAGTACCTTCTGCCATTTCTTCGGTCAATTCTATATTGATTTGTTGCTCTGGATTGTTGTTTGTTGGGTTGCTCATTTTGAAATTTTGCTTGATATAGGGATAATAATTAAAATTTTATGATAAAAATACTACTAAATCTACCTAAATCAAAAGTCTTTAAAAAACTTAGTAAAAAATAGATAATTTCATTACTTTTTGTGAAAAAATGACAAAACCCTTCAACAAAGTACATACTCATAGAAAAATCCAATTTTTAGGCTCAAAATTTGATTATTTTTAGAAAAATTGTACTATATTGCAGTATCAACTTTTAAAAGTTGTGAATTTATTCCTATTGTAAATCGTTAAAATACTATTTTACTATAAGGTAAATTGGTTTTAACCAGTACTAAATTGTAGATGTTATCATCTAAATACATACAAAATTAATCCTAAATACAACTCATAATTTTTATATTGTTCAGTTTTTCTTTACAACACAAACTAACACTTACGAATCTCATTTATGGAAGACTATAATAAGATTATCGAATCTCTAAGCATCCGATACGTACGAGCAAAAAAAACGGTGGCTACTATTCCGATGCGTATCAAACATTTTTATGATATAGACAATTCACTTATCTTTTTACATAAGGGAATTTTGCGTTTTGGAGCAAATAATCAATTAGTAAAAGAAGGAGAAACGCTTTTCTTACCTGCAGGCAATTATACTACACTGACTTTTGGAGAAGCCGAAAAATACGATATTATTTCTCCTGATGATTTATTACAAAAAAATGCAATTCACCTACAAACCTACCATGACCAAGAAGGAGAAGCTTTGTTTTCTCAAGTGGTGTTAGATGCTCGTGTTTTTGGCTCTGTAAGTTTCTTTACTTCGCTTGATTTGCCTCCTTTTGTTTTCAAAAAAGCTACTAAAATCAATGATTTGATTCAAGAAATTGTAAATGAAGAGGAAGAAGAAAAGATTGGAAGTTCTAGAATGTTGGTCTTGAATACAGAAAAATTGGTAGTAGAGATGATTCGTTTTGTATTGGAAGAGCGTTTGTTTGTAGAAAAACTAGCTACTAACAGTACTTATTTTAAAGACCCTCGTCTTATTCATCTGTTCACTTATATTAGAGAAAACCTTGATACAGACCTTTCTAATAAAGTATTGGCAAGCATCGCCAATGTTTCAGAAGATTATGTAGGGCAATATTTTAAACTCCTCACAGGCATCAATCCTCAAGATTATATTGAATACCAGCGTATGGATAAGGCTGTTGAGCTTCTCCGTACATCCAAGAAAAGTGTGCGTAGCATTGGTGTTGAGGTAGGCTACAAAGATACTGCTTACTTCTGTCGTCGTTTCAAAATGATGTTTGGTATTCCAGCAGGCAAGATGCGTAAGCGTGATTCTCTACTTAATGTACAACAACAAGAAGAGCAAGAAGCCTTGTAATAGAGAGTTATAGCAATAAAAAATCAGTAGAATAAGTAAAGTCAAGTGAAGTAAAGAAAATTTCATTTGGCTTTATTTTTTGATTGAGTACTAGTAAATACATAGATAAAAAATTTTTTTAGTCCAATTTTATATTAATTTTGTTTGGTACTTTTATTCAAAAACAATTATCAACCCTAAAAATTCTTTGAATTATGTTAAAATCAAATCTTAATAGTGTAGTGCTTTTGATTACACTTTTATTCAGTATGGTTTTTATCTCTTCTTGTGATAAAGGTCCTAGTGAAAATGAGAAAAAACTAGCTATGGAAGTGGAAGATTTGCGCCGAGCTAGAGAAAAAGATAGCCTCTATCAGGCAGACTTACAACAAGAAATGAATGTTATCTATGTACGTTTAGATTCTATGCGCCAAGTAGAAGACAAAATTCGTCGCCTTACTTCTGATATGCGTGGTGGAGATATAGACCCTGCAACTGGTGGAATGAGTATTGATGAAGGAATGCAACAGATTGAGCGTCAGATGCAAGCCAACCGTGCTAAAGTTGCCGAACTAGAGCGCAAACTCAAAGAGTCTGGACAGCAAAATTCAGCACTTGCCAACACAATCGCTATGCTCAAGCGTTCTATTGAAGATAAAGATGCTGAAATTACACAAATGAGAGGGCAAATTGCGCAATTAGAAACTGAAGTAGAAGGATGGAAGTCTCGCTATTCAGGAAAAATTGATGAATTAGACTCTACTAATGTAGTTTTGGAAGACACTCGTACTATGGCAAATACTGCTTATTATGTAGTGGGAACAGAAAAAGAACTTAAAGACAAAAATATTATCATCAATGATAAGAAAGGCTTTGAGCCAGATGGTCGTACAAAGAGTAACTTTACAGCTATTGATATTCGTACAACAAGTTCTATCGTTATTGGTAGTACAAGTGATGTAAAAGCTAAAAAAGTGAAATTATTGCCATTGCGCCCTTCTAACTCTTATAGAATTGAAGAAAGAGGTGGTAATGTATATTTAGAAATTACAAACTCTGAAAAATTTTGGGAAAGTAAATATTTAGCTATCCTTTCTAAAACAAGTTTCTTCTAAGAAATTCTATAAAAAATAGATTAATGGTAAATTATAAGTGAAAAATAATTTACCATTAATCATTTGTCATTAATAACTGTGTTTTCCAACTGTCCATCCATCAGAAGTCAAATATTGTTTACCTGAATCTACTGCTGGACTTTCCATTTCTGTTCCCATAGAATCATTCCAACGATTGAGGTAGCCAAAAAGAGCAATTACCCCCAACATTTCTACAATTTCTCCTTCATCCCAATATTTTCTCAATCTTTCAGCTAATTCATCATCCACAGCATTTGGAATCTGTGAACTAGCCAAAGCAAAATCTAAGGCAGCCCTTTCTGCTTCTGAAAAAGCCTCGTGAGTTCTATAACTCCAAATATTTTCTAGTTGAGTTTGTTCTGCTCCATATCTTTCGGCAGCACGAATAGTATGAGCTTGACAATAACGACAACCTGCTGCGTGGCTACTGATATAACCAATAAGTCTTTTTAATGCGCTCGTTACTCTGCCTTTGTTTTCCATTACAGCTTTATTCATTTCGATAAAAGCATAAGCAATGCGTGGTCTGATGTGCATTGTTTTGACACTGTTTGGACAAAAGCCTAGCGTTTCTTCATAAAATTCGATGAGTTCTTGAAGCTGTGCGTCTCCTTCGGATGATTTTGGATGTACGAGAGGTTGTTTCATTTGGTAATGATATTGAAGTTTATAATGAATCTAATAAGTTCTGAAAATATTTATCTTTAGATAAAGTTTTAACAAATTCTTTAAAGTCAGTAAATGATTTTTCATATTCATCACTTTTGAAAACAAAAGGTCTATGGTACTCATGAAACCTCCATTTTATACTTGTGTCATCTCTACTAATCTCTAAAGGATAGTAACCACATTCTCTATCTCCACACTGGGAGCAACAATATAATTGCATGTCCTTGCTTTCTTCTTCGTAATGTTCCTGTCTCAGATTATCTAAAGACTCTTTGTCCATTTCAAGACTATCTGGTAGCCAGTAAACAATATCCTCGTAAGCTATTTTCTTACCCAAAATCTGTTTTAGTGTAATGTATAATGAAGGTAAATATAGCTCACTCATATAATCTTCTGCTGTGCTTCTCCTAGCACTAGCATTGAAATTAAAAGTAAGTGTATTGAAGGAATGATTTGGAGCTTCTAGTATTATTGTTGAACTAACAATTATCTTAACATACTGAACAAAATCAACCCCATTGATAATGTAATTTGAGGTAATATATTTTTTACCTCCTTGTAGAAGAGAAAAAAAATCTGTGAAGCTTTCTGTTGCTTCTTTGTGTCTTATAAAATGAAAGTATTTTTTTGTATTATCTTCCTTCCTCCGTCGGTATTCGTAAATGCTCCATTTCAGTTCAAAAGTGTCATATTTATTCTGATTGCTCATTCTTTATTTCTAGCTATTATTTCTTAATAGACTCTATGAGTTCTGCTTCTATATCCCAGTCTTTGGCAAGTTTTATCATTGCCATGGCTTCCATTTCAGAAATGTAGCCTTTTGTCATATTGGCATTCCAAACTTTTGATAAATATTCTAATCTTTTTGGTTTTTCTAAGACTAGCATTGTAGGTTGTAATACTTCTCTAGCACGTTCAAAGGCATTATAATAATCCTCACCAATGAAGCTATTTGCCCATTCAAGTTCTTGATGTGCATCTAGTGCATCTGCTGTTTCCTGCAAAATTTTCTTTTCATCTTCATCAAGTCCGTGATAATGAAAAATCACGCATTTGAGTAAGATATATGCCTTTTTTTCTTGACTTGTCATTAGAACCTAGGGAATAATGCCCTGAATAAAATAATAAAATGATATGGAAGGATGTAATATAAAGCTATACTACATTTTCTTTACATAAATATATGCTATCGTTTCAAAAATACGAAAAAACATGTAACTCTCACAAACTAATAGAACAAATAGGATAAAATTTCGATAAATGCTTGCTTTTAGCTCATTAGTTTCTATACAGATTTTTCTTCTTATTCAGAAGAATTATCTTGTTCTTTCATTTGTTTGTAAGCCTGCCAACACAAAAATGCATTAAATGCTCCTCCGATTAAAAGTCCTTGCCAGTAATCATTGGAGGGCTTGAAAAATAAGTATCCTAAACCAATAGCAATAAGCGCATTAGCTGCCAAAAAAGTAAGATAATAGGTCAGTTTCATAACTTCTAATCATTAAACATAAATTATTTTGTGGGTTGGGTAGGATATATTTTTCGCTGGGATAACTACTTTTCTATCTTTCTTCCTCTTTTGTTATTTTTTCCTTTAGCTCATCGTTGGTCGCATCTAGTGCATAAGCCTTTTTCCATTGTAGGATAGCGTCTTCTTTTTTTCCTAATTTGAAAAGCACATCGCCATAATGTTCAAAAATGGTAGCACTTTTAGTAGTTTGAGCAGCTAAAGCCAAATATTTTTCAGCCTCTTTATAATCTTTATTGACATATAATATCCAACCATAGGTATCTAAGTAAGTCGGATTGTTGGGGTAGAGTTTGACAAGTCTTTCCCCTAGCTGAGTAGCTACATCCATTTTTTCTTCTCTTAAAGATAAATAATAGGAATAATTATTTAACGCATGAGCATTGTTTGGATTTTGTTTTAAAGCTCTTTCATAGGCAGCATCTGCTTTTTGGTAGCTTTTATTTTTATAATGAATATCTCCTAATTGTGATTCGAACTGGCTCAAAAGTTCTGGGTTGTTAAAAACCATTCGTTTTCCTTGCTCTAATGAAGTAATTGCCTCTTCATTCTTTGAGCTAGACATATACGCTATTCCGTTCAAAAACCACAGGTTTGGCTGATTGGGAAAATATTCTAAAGCATCTTCACTTGTAGAAATAGCATATTCATAATTTTTAGATTCTAGTGCAAGTTGAGTAGTGCGTTCCCATAACGAATAATTGTTTGGCTCTATTTTTAGGGCTTCTTTATAGGCTTCAAATGCTTGCTTATATTCTTTTTGTTGTAATAGAAGGTCTCCCAGTATTCCAAAAGAAGAAGAGGTTTGAGAGTGAACTTTTGTCAGAGTTTTGGCAAGGTCTATACTCATTAATACTGTGTTTTTTCCTTTTTCTGTATTTGGGTTAGCACTCTGATACAGTCCCATAAGAAGGCTAAGTTTGGGTTCTATCTCCATTTCTGAAGATTCAAATGCCTTTTTCAGACTTTGAGCCTCTTGTTCTAACTTTTCTTGTTGATGATAAATTTGAGCTAACAATAGATGAGCTTTAGCTGGAAAATCATCTTCTCCTAATTTTATTTCTGTCAAAAGCCTTTCTGCATCAGCATATTTTTTTTGACTAAGTAGTAGTTCTGCTTGTGCTAATCTGAACTCTACTACATTGGGAAACTCTAAGATTAATTTTTCTCCTTCTTTTACTGCTGCTTCTTCATCTTCCATCTGTAGATACAAAATTTGTTTTTGTCTAATCACATTTTGGTTGAGTCCTAGTTCTTTCTCCATCCTATCATAGGTCTGAATAGCCTTTTTATATTCACTCATTTCTATATATAAGGCTGCCAAATTTAGATAAGTAATCTCATCGCCTCCTATCTTAGACAAAATCTGTTTGTAGGTTCTTTCAGCAGCATCTAGCATTCTCATATCCATTTGAATAGTTGCCAAATGGGAAAGGAAATAAAAATTTTTGTCTTCCATCTTTTCAGCTTCCATTGCATACATTAGAGCTTCTTGTAGGTTATTTGTTTTGTAATAACAAAGTGAAATCTGATAGTATGCTGTAGGATTATTGGGTTCATATTTCAGGGCTTCTTCAAAATATGGAATAGCTCGCTTGTACTCTTCTTTTATAAACTCTCTCATTCCCTCAAAAAATGCTTGTTCTGCCAATAATGAGTTACTTACATCTCCGTTAATAGGTTCTTTTTGAATAATTTCTGACGAATTTTCTTTGTCTTTTCCTTTGTCTTTTTTGCCTTTTCGCTGTGCATAAAGGTCTGAAAATGAAATAGAAAAAATAAGTATAAGTAGTAAGGTTACTATTTTCTTTATAGTGTAGGAAGGGGTAAATGGAATATCATTTTTCATATAGTTCTAATTCTGTTGATAAATTTGTTCTGATAACTGAACAAGCATGTACTAATCTACAAAAATAGTAGCAATTTTTAGTATGTAAGAAAGGCATAGCTACTCATGATGAGTGAAACTATGCCTTATCCAGTAAGGAAAAGGCATGCCTTTTCCCTAGCAATGAAAATACTAGCTGTTGTTGGTTCTCTTACCATCAATTATTTCTTTACTTCTGAATAATCTCCTAAACTAATATTTTCAGATTTTCCATTATATTTTACGAAATTACCTAGCATTGTATTTTCTAATAAAGCCTCTTCAACAAGTGTATCTGATTGAATAACAGAGTTTTGTACTCTACTATTGTGAATATGTGTGTTTTTTCCTACCGAAACGTGAGGACCAACCACACTATTTTTCAAATGTACACCTTCTGCTAAAAATACAGGCTCAATAATTACAGAGTTTTCAATATTTGCCTTTTCAGAAACCAAAGTTTCTGTTTTGCGTTCTTTCAAATATTCCAAATAACGTTGATTGGTAAACACTACTGCATCTTTATTGCCACAATCTAGCCATTCTTCTACCTGTCCAGTACGGAATTTTGTACCTTTTTGGCGCATATTTTCTAATGCTGTTGTGAGTTGATACTCGCCTTTATCTTTGATATTATTGTCAATAACATATTGCAATTCAGAACGCAAATATTCGCCATCTCTGAAATAATAAATACCAATAATGGCTAAATCTGAAACAAATTCTTTTGGTTTTTCTACAAAGTTATTGATGACCCCTTCACTATCTAACTGAACAACTCCATACGCTGATGGGTCGGCAACTTTTTGTACCCAAATAACACCATCGTGATTCGTATTAATCGAAAAATCTGCTTTAAAAAGTGTGTCTGCAAAGGCAACAATCACATTTCCTTCCAAAGATTCTTTTGCACACATAATGGCGTGAGCAGTTCCTAGAGGTTTGTCTTGATGATAGATTTTACCTTTCGAACCTACATTTTCAGCTACTTTTAAAAGAGCTTGTTCGGCTTCTTCGCCAAAATCTCCGATAATGAAGGCAATTTCTTCAATTTTTTCTTCCGAACTACGAGCTAAATCTTCCACTAAGCGTTCTACAATAGGTTTCCCAACTACTGGAACTAAAGGCTTGGGAACGGTTAGAGTATGAGGGCGCAGACGAGAACCACGTCCTGCCATTGGGATAATTATTTTCACTGTTTTTTATGGTTTTATGTTATAGTCGTAAAAGGCAAGCCTTTGCCCTATGTTTTTAAATTTTGAAATTAACTGATAACTGGTTACTGATTCCCAGTGCTTCCATAGCCACCACTTCCACGCTGCGTTTGTGAAAGCTCTTCAAGTGTTTCTACTTGCATCCATTCTACTCGTTCGTGTTTTGCCACTACCATTTGAGCAATGCGTTCTCCAGCTTGAATGATGACTTTTTCCTTGGAAAGATTGACGAGCAAAACTTTTATTTCTCCTCTGTAATCAGCATCTACCGTTCCTGGAGAATTGACAATCGAAATGCCTTGTTTGAAAGCTAGTCCACTACGAGGACGAATTTGAGCTTCATATCCTAAAGGAAGTTCGATGTGAATACCTGTCGGAATAAGGCTGCGTTCTAAAGAATCTAACTCAATAGAATTTTCTATATCTGCATACAAATCCATTCCTGCACTGCCTTCTGTCTGATAAAAAGGCAAAGGGTTAGAAGATTTGTTGATAATCTTGATTTGAATATTTTTTTCTGTGATAATGTCCAAACTAGGTTTATTTTTATAAAAAATATGTTTGGCTAAAATTAAGAATATTATACTAAAAGTAGAAAAATCACTTACCAAAACTTTCTGTTTCAATAAGTGATTTTGTAAAAATGCTATTTTATAAAGAAAAATAATAGCTTATAGGAATAGAAGTGATTGCAGAACCGTTTGTATCATTTTGAAAGCCCATTGCAATTCCTAAGCTACTTCTGTTAGATACTTTGAATTTCATACTAAGCTGTGAAATATAGCCAACATCAAACCTTTTAAAATCATTTGTATTTTCATTTCTTAGACTAAAGTTATACTCGTCATTAGGCATTATAGTATAACCATAAATACTTGGATGATTAGTAACTTCATAACGTCCAATTATTCCTGCATGAAAACGAAATGAAAAACCCTCTGTTTGAACTAGGTTAAACGCTGGTACTACTTCTAATTGCGCTCCAGACGTTACGATTCTGAAATTTGCATTCCAATCATCAATTAATGTAGCATTTATTCCTTCGAAGATATCTTCTCTACTATGTGTCGTAAAACGTGCATTAAACCCCAAAGAAAGACGATTTGAGATTTCAGGAAGTGTTTTTTCTACACCAAAACTAGCTCCATAACCAAACATATCTCCTGTTCCGTGTGTAGAATAACCAAGGCTAGTATTGATATTGGTTTGCCCAAATGAGACAAGAAAAATCAGAGAAAAAGCGAACGAAAGAAGTAATTTTTTCATTGTTTCAAAATACAAATATTTAAAAAATAAGATTAGCCTGCAAATGTATGTATTTTTTTAATCTTAAAATAATTGCTTACATTGTTTTACTCACTCTGAAGAGTGAGCTACATTATTCAAAAAGCGAACGAATTGCCTTTGCCTTCAACAAACACTCTTCCCACTCGCTCTGTGGGTCAGAATCATACGTAATTGCACCACCTACTTGAAAAGAAGCATATTTTGAAAGTGTGTCATAAAAAAGTGTTCGGATAACTACATTAAAATCAAAATCGCCACGAGGAGTAATATAACCTATCGAACCCGAATACAGTCCTCGCTTTGTTTTTTCATATTTCTCTATCAATTCTGTTGCTTTTATTTTGGGTGCGCCAGTCATGCTTCCCATAGGAAAAGCATTTTTGAGAGCATCTGCCCAAGTTTTGTCTTGTGCCAAAGTGGCCTCAACGGTCGAAATCATTTGATGTACTTGCTGAAAGCTATAAATTCCAAATATTTCACTAGCGTGTGTACTTCCAATTTCTGCACTTCTTGCCAAGTCATTTCGAACCAAATCTACAATCATCATATTTTCGGCTCGTTCTTTTTCACTTGTTCTTAGGTAGTTTTTAAGTGCTTCATCTTCTTCTTCTGTTTTCCCCCTTTTTACTGTTCCCTTGATGGGTTGTGAAATCAATGTATTTCCTGTTTTCTTTAAAAATCGTTCTGGAGAGGCACAAATCGCATATTTTTCAGAATCATCAATCGTAATTTTCAAAAAAGAAGAAAAAGGCATTTTCGAAATTTTACAGAGTTCTTTATAGGCTTCTAGTGGATTCAATTCTAATTTTTCAATAAAAAATTCTATGCAAAGATTGAGTTCATATACATCTCCTTCTACAATATGATTTTTAATTTTTTCTACGTTTTGTAAATACTCTTCTTCTGAAAAACGGCAGTTTATTTTTTTCTTTGTCGTTGGTGGGGAAACCAACAACTGCGAATCTGATTTTATTTCTGTACTTTCTATTTCCTCAATGAGCTTTGATAAAGTATTGTCATCCAAACCATTTTCGGCTGTTGTTTTATCAAAAATTAAATTCCCTTTATTGTCAAAAAAGAATAAATATGTTGGCTCAAAAAAATAAAATTCTGGAAAATTTAATCTATCTAGATTATTACTAAATACATCTTCCAATTCATTTTTTAAATCATAATTGAAATAACCGAACAACCAAGAGTTTTTATTTTTCCAAAAGTTATAAAGTTTGTCAAAACTGGTGTTTTTTCCAATGTTTACATTCTCAATACTAGAAATTTTTCGTTTTTCTCCTACTGCCAAAACATGCAAAAAAGGCTCATGAGGATAAGCTATCTCATTAGGGTTGAGATAAACAAACGTTTTGAAATCTTGCGCCCATTGTAGGGATTTTTGTAGGAAGATTGGCATTTTACGTGTTTTATCGCTAGTTTTTATGGACAGATAATACAAAAAAGCTCAAACAAATTATTGCTTGAGCTTTTCATTTTTGAACCGTCGTTGAGGGGCAAATACAACCATCAACGAGGATTTATAATTAACCAATTTTTTCAATCAAATCAGCTGAACGGTTTGAATAACCAGCTTCATTGTCGTACCAACCTACTACTTTTACCATAGTTCCGTTAGCATACGTTAAACCAGAATCAAAAATACAAGAGTGAGTATTTCCTACAATATCGATAGAAACGATAGGCTCGTCTGTATATTCCAAGATGCCTTTCAATTCATTTTCAGAAGCCTCTTTCATTGCAGCATTGATGTCTTCTTTTGTAACTTCTTTTTTCAAGGTTACAGTAAGGTCAGTCAAAGAACCGTCTGGAATTGGTACACGCATAGCACAACCGTCTAATTTGCCTGCCAACTCTGGCAATACTAAACCTACAGCTTTTGCAGCACCTGTCGTAGTAGGAACGATAGAATAGGCTGCTGCTCTTGCTCTACGAAGGTCTTTGTGTGGTGCATCGTGGATTTTTTGGTCAGAAGTATAAGCGTGAACTGTAGAAATAAATCCTTTTTCTACACCAAACTTATCATTCAGTACTTTAACCATTGGTGCAAGACAGTTAGTAGTACAAGAAGCGTTTGAGATAAGCGTATCGCTATCTTCCAAAATCTCATCATTTACACCTAAAACTACGGTTTTGATGCCGTCTTTTGCTGGCGCAGAAATAACTACTTTTTTAGCACCTGCTGTAATGTGTGCTTCTGCTTTTTTGTCTGTAAAGAATCCAGTAGATTCCAAAACAACATCAATATTATTTTCTTTCCAAGGAAGATTAGCTGGCTCTCTTTCTGCTGTTACTTTGATAGTTTTTCCATTGATTGTGAGTGAATCTGGAGTAGAAGAGATAGTTCCGTCAAACTTGCCGTGTACCGAATCATATTTGAGAAGGTGAGCAAGTGTTTTTGTATCTGTAAGGTCGTTGATTGCTACTACTTCGATAGATGGTTTGTTCATCATTGCACGAAACGTAACACGTCCGATACGTCCAAAACCATTAATCGCTACACGAATTTTTTTATCTGCCATGCTGATAGTGAGTGTTTATCAAGGTGAGTAAAACAAAAATTGCTTTCTAATAAAGCTATATCTTTAAATTGGTGCAAAAGTACGGAATTTTTATGAAAGTTTATTTTGTCAAAGAGTTATTTACTACTTGATTAGCTTAAAAATTGAGATTTATAGTTTTTTATCAAAATTGTTATCCATTGATTTTTCTATTTCTTCTAAAACTCGCTCTACTCTAATTTCATTTATATCTTCTCCCATAGAATTACAGTATTTCTCATAGACTACTTCTCTATTATTTTGATTTAGTTCTTCTTCAATCTTGGGAGGAAAAATATAAGAAATAGGTAAATTATATTCTCTAGGATAGGGACTAAAACGTCCGATATGTCTTCCATTGGCAATGCAAATTGTCTGTATTTTTGTAGCTGCTCCAAGATGAGAAGCTACTGTTTCATTGGTAATAAGAAGATAACTTTCTGCTATTTTTTCTGTAAGTTCGATTAGATTTGTTTTGCCAGTAAGGTCAGTTATATTATAATTTGTCGATGAAATTGCTGATGATGATAAGAAGTCAATAATATTTTTGGCTAATGCTTGTTCATTTTTTCCTCCTATCAAAATAAATTTTAGCTCTTGATTTTTAGTATGCAATGCTAAAATCAGTTTTGCAAAGTTTTCATAGTGCCATGTCTTATAAACTTCGCTTGCACCAATAAATAAAGCAATTTGATTTTCTGTTTTTTCTTTTATCTTGATTTTGTCTAGTAAAGAAGGATAAATTAAGTCTATTTTCTTTCCCAAAAATTCTTCAAAGAAAAGTTTATTTCTATCAAATTCGAAAATGGGTTTGTTAGGTGTTTGTAATAGTTCTGTATAAAAGCTATCGGCTATTTTTTTCTCTTTAAGAATTAAGTTATCTGTATTTCCTTCATTTCCAATACGTTTTGTATCTCCAGAGACATTTGCTACTGCATCTCCAAAAAGTAGAAGGCGTGAGTAGGTAGATTCAATCGCTATTTCAAAGCCTTGTTTTCTGATTTCTTTTTGTTTTTGATAACGATAATTGGGGATATGATAAAACTTCTTTCTATCAATCCAAATGACTTGGTGTACTGTATCTTTGTCCCATTCTTCAAAAAGTGATTTCCACATTTGGTTTCCTACCAAAACTCGTTTGTAGTTTTTATATACTTCATCTTTTGCTATCTCTTCTAAAAAATTCCGAAACAAAACATAATCTCCAAT
>NZ_JAHDIG010000011.1:0-54796 GCF_020630935.1 Bernardetia sp. | reverse complement strand
AAAAAAGCATTCCTATAAAAATAGAAATGCTTTATGTTATATATATGAAAGCTAATTTTAGTTAGCTTCTGATTGTTCTTTTTCCTTCTTAGGAGTTGCACTCGTATTTTTGAGTTCTTCAAAAGTACGTTTTACTTCTCTTTCTTCGTACGATTCTATCTCATCTCCAACTTGAATATCGTTATAGTTTTTAATAGAAATACCACATTCAAATCCAGATTTGACTTCTTGTACGTCGTCTTTGTAGCGTTTAAGTGCACTAATTTCTCCTTCGTGAATAACAATACCTTCACGAATAATTCTAATTTTGTTATTACGCTTGATTTTTCCACTTGTAACCATACAACCAGCAATCGTACCGACTTTAGAGACTTTAAATGTCTCACGAATCTCAACCGTTCCGACAATATCTTCTTCGATTTTCGGAGCAAGAAGACCTACAATAGCCGACTTGACTTCCTCAATCGCTTTATAGATAACTGAATAAAGGCGAACTTCTACTTGCTCACGGTCTGCCAATGCACGAGCATTTCTTGACGGACGAACTTGGAAACCAATAATAATTGCATCTGCACTAATGGCTAAGTTTACATCTGATTCTGAAATCTGACCTACACCTTTCATTACAATATTTACTTCCACTTCATCAGTAGAAAGTTTTTGTAATGAATCTGCCAATGCTTCCACAGAACCATCCACATCACCTTTGATGATAAGGTTGAGTTGCTGGAAGTTACCAATAGCAAGTCGTCTGTGAATATCACTAAGTGTAAGACGTTTGGTAGCACGGATAGACTGTTCACGCAAAATTTGTCCACGGCGAGTAGCAATATCTTTTGCTTCTCTTTCTGTTTTCATTACGTTGAATCTATCTCCTGCATTTGGCGCACCATCTAAACCTAATATCTGTACTGGCATAGAAGGAGGAGCTTCATCCAAACGTTTTCCTAAATGGTCTATCATGGCACGCACTTTACCAAAGTGTGAACCTGCTAAGATTACATCACCCACTTTTAGTGTTCCATTTTGTACAATCGTTGTTGCCACATAACCACGTCCTTTGTCTAAAGAGGCTTCTACTACAGTTCCTACGGCATTTCTATTCGGATTGGCTTTAAGTTCTAATACTTCAGCTTCCAATAAAACGCCTTCTAAAAGTTCATCTATACCTAATCCTTTCTTCGCAGAAATATGATACGACTGATATTTTCCACCCCACTCTTCCACCAATACATTCATATCGGCAAGTTCTTGTTTTACTCTATCAGGGTTTGCACCTTCTTTATCTATCTTATTGATAGCAATAATAATAGGTACTTCTGCAAGTTGAGCATGATTGATGGCTTCTTTAGTTTGTGGCATCACACCATCGTCAGCAGCTACTACAATAATTACAACGTCAGTAACTTTTGCTCCCCTTGCACGCATAGCTGTAAAGGCTTCGTGACCTGGAGTATCTAGGAATGTAAGTTCTTTTCCTTCTTCTAAGACGACATTGTATGCTCCAATGTGTTGAGTAATTCCACCTGCTTCTCCAGCAGCTACTTTTGCTTTACGAATATTATCCAAAAGCGTTGTTTTTCCGTGGTCAACGTGTCCCATAATGGTAACAATAGGCGCACGAGGTTCTAAGTCTTCTGGTTTGTCTTCTACCTCTAATACTACTTCTGTTTCTTCCTCAGCAGATGTAAACTCTACATCATAACCAAACTCGTCAGCAAGAAGTGTAATTAGTTCAGCATCTAAGCGCAAGTTGATAGAAATCATTACGCCTAATCCCATTCCTTTTGAGATAAGCTCATTGATAGATACATCAAGTAAGTTAGCAAAATCACTAGCTGGAATAAACTCTGTTACATTGAGTAATTTCTTTTCTTCTTGTACTTCGTTTTGTTCGTTTTCACGAGCCTCACGTCTGTCTTTTCTACTAGATTTTTTGCCACCTCTACCTCCTTTTCCAGAACCTGTGTTCATACGAGCAAGAGTAGCCTTGATTTGGTCTTGAACTTCTTTTTCAGAAGGTTCTTTACGTTTTTTCTTACGTCTTCTACTTGAATCAGCATCTGATTTATCAGCTGTAGCTCCAGATTTTTCTTTTGTGTTTAACTTAGTCAAATCTTGTGGCTTACTATCAGAAGAGCTTTCTCCCTCACCTCTACGACGACGGCGACGACGACGACGGCGGCGAGTTCCATCTTCCGATTTATCAGAAGAGGAAGAAGATTTTTTCTTTTTAGAAAAAGAAGATAAATCTATTTTTCCAACCACTTTAAGCCCTGGTAATTTATCTCCTTGTGAGGAAACAAACTCGTCATCATTTGCCTCTTCATCTACTACTTTTTTCGGTTCTTCTTTTGTCTTTTTAGTAGAAGGAATTACAGGCTTATCTGCTTTTATATTTTCAGATGGCTTTTTTGATACCTCTTTTTCTTTTGAAATTGTTGTTTTTTCAGACTTAATCTGTGGCTTTTCAGTAGCTTTCTTATCTTGCTTTTTGTCTTTCTCTTGGCTTTCTTTTACACTCTCTGTATTGACTTTCTTATTTACTGGCTCTTTTGTAGAGTTGCTTTCGATAGACTTTGGTTTGATTTCTTCTTTCTTATCGTTTACTTCTTTCTTAAAAGTTGTTTTTTCTACTTTTTCTACTTTTTTCTCTACTGATTTTGGAGTTGTTGTTGTTTTGCTCTGAGCAGTATTAGTATTCTTTTTGGTAGAACTCTTGCGTTTCTTAAACTTATCTAAATCTACCTTTCCAACTACCTTCATCTGATGAGAATCAGTCGTAAATGTTTCTGGTTCTTTCTTCTTTTCTTCCTTCTTAGGTTCAGGGCTAGATTGTACATTTCCTTTTATAATTAATTCTTTTTCTTGCCCTGTATCTTCTTTTTCTTCCTCTTTGTTAGACTTTTTCTTTGTATCCTTATCAATAGTTTTACCTGTTGAGGCAGTAGTTCCTATTTTGATATTAGATGCTTTTCTTCTGTTTTTGAGTGAAGATTCAAAGTCTTTTTCCAAAATTGCATACATTTCTTGACTGATAGGCTCATTGGGGTTGCCTTTCAAGTCATGTCCTTTCTTTCGTAGATGCTCAACGATAGTATTGCGTCCGATGTTTAGCTTTCGGGCGACTTGACTGAGTCTCATTTGTTTTTTGTTTTCTGCCATAAATTTTTTGTGGGGCGACTATTAACGTATCTTCTGAAAATTATTTTTTTGTAATATACTTATGCCAAAAAGGTCAATAAAATTCTAAAAAATGATGAGTTGCCTACTTTTGACTCCTAAATTGATTTTTGATTTTAGTGATTTTAGGAGGGTCTGTTCTTAAACTAATTTAAGTTTTTTTTGAAACGGTATTGGGTTTGGATGAATAAACTATGTTAAGTTTATGTATAATACTGAATATAAATGTTTTATTGTGTAATCTTGTTTTTACCTAGAATTTACTCACTCATTATTTTTTATAAATAATAAGCTAAACACAAAAAAGTAGATGATTCAAATCAGTAAAGACAGATTATTATACAAAAATACGATAATTTTTAGAAAAATTAATCCAAAATCTTAAAAAAATATTTTTTATTTCGTTTTTATGGATTTTTTGAAAGAAAATACAAACCCTAAAAGCATTTTCTACTCTTAGGGTCTTTCTAATTATATAATTATTCAAATTCTTTTTTAAGAACTTCCAAGACAAAATCAATCGTTTCTTCTTCCAAATCTACACGACGAATCAAGTCTTCTCGGTTGTATTCCAATACGCTTCTTGCTGTATCGAAACCTACTTTATGAAACTCATCGATAATCCAATCATCGATAGCATCTTTAAATTCTGACAAGTCCACATCGTCCTCAAAGTCGTCAATGGCTTCTTCTCTGAATACGTCAATTTCATAATCTACTAACTTTCCTGCTAGGCGAATATTCTGCCCACCTTTTCCGATAGCTAATGAAATTTGGTCTCTCTTTAAGAAAACAGCTACACGCTTGTTGTCCTCATCTATTTTCATAGAGCTTGTTTTGGCAGGACTAAGCGCACGAGAAATCAAGAGCTCTAAGTTTTCTGTATAATTGATAACATCAATATTTTCATTGCAAAGTTCTCTAACGATAGCATGAATACGAGAACCTTTCATTCCCACACACGCACCAACAGGGTCGATACGGTCGTCAAAAGATTCTACAGCTACTTTTGCACGTTCGCCAGCTTCTCTGACTACTTTTCTGACTGCGATTGTTCCCTCTTCAATTTCTGGAATTTCAGATTCGAATAATTTTTCCAAAAACAATGGTGCAGTACGTGAAAGGATAATTTTTGGATTTCCATTTTGCATCTCTACACGATGAACAACAGCACGAACACTATCACCTTTACGAAAACGGTCTTTAGGAATTTGTTCTCCTTTTGGCAAACTCAATTCTTTACCTTCACTGTCTTGCAAGACTACCTCACGTTTCAAAACTTGATAGACTTCACACGTAACAATTTCTCCTACGTATTCCTTGTATTTTTGATAGAGTAAGTCTTTTTCCAAATCTCTTACCTTTTGGATAAGTGTTTGGCGAGCTGTTTGGACAAGTCTGCGTCCAAAGTCCTCAATCTTTATTTCTTGGGCTACATCTTCGCCTACTTCGAAGTCTGGCTCAATTTTTTGAGCTTCTGACAAACGAATTTCGGTTTGTTCGTCGTATTCTGGCTCATCATCATCAATGATATTTCTGTATTGCCAAATTTCTAAGTCTCCTTTTTCGATATTGACAATGACATCAAAGTTTTCATCAGAACGATACTTTCTACGAATAAGGGTACGGAAAACATCTTCCAAAATACGAATCATCGTCGGACGATCGATGCGCTTTAGTCTTGCAAAGTCTGCAAACGAATCTATTAATGTTGTAGTTTCTATGCTCATTTTTGTATATATTCTTCAAACAAGGTTAAAACCTTGTTTAATTAATTAAAAGTCAAATTTTATTATTTCTTAAATGATATTTGTACGTACGCTACTTTGACCTCATCAAAGTTGATAGTAGCAGGTTTGTATTTTGTTTTGAGTTTGCCTTTTTTTCCTTCAGCTACTTGATATTCTTCTGTAATTTGAAAAACCTTTTTTATTTCTCCATCTACCTCTGTTTCTTCAATAGATTGTAGTTTTCCTAGTTTTTTTGTGCCATCTTTTAGTTCAAATTCTAAAGTACGCCCTACGTGTTGAGGATATTGCCTAAATATATGCAAACCATAATCAATACCAGGCGAAGTAACTTCCAAATTATAGGCTTTGTCTTCTCCATTTTCATCTTTTCCAAATGGACTTTCCTCTTCAAAGTAAGCTCCTAGTTTACGGCTCACGTTGGCACAGTCAGCAATTCCGACGCCATTATCTCCATCTATAATTACGACTATTTTTGGCGTTCTGGTTTTGGAAATTTGAGTTTCTAACAAAAAAATATGTTGTGATAAAGCATATTCAGCCATCTGACTTCCTTCTTGTGTTGCTTCTGGGGAAGTTGCTTTTTGAATAAAATCACTTATTTTTTCTTTAATAGAATTGATTTGTGCTGTTTTTGAATCGGACATATACCAGTGAGAATTATGAATAAAAATCTGTTTTCAGACAGACAAAACACAAATAAAATGAAAATGGAAGGCTTTTTCTGCCTTCCATTTCTTTTTTTCTTTAATTGGTTACAAAATTACGAAAAAGAGTTTTGTTTTGCAACTCCTTAATTTTTAAGAAATTGTTTTGTTTTGATGAATAGGAATTTCAATAAAAAATGTAGTTCCAATTCCTTCCTCACTCTCAAACCAAATTTTGCCATCGTGTCGTTGAATGATTTTTTTTGTAATATCTAACCCTAACCCACTTCCTTCACCTATAGGTTTTGTAGTAAAAAAAGTATCAAATATCTTATTTTGGATTTCTTTTGGTATTCCTCCTCCTGTGTCTTCTATGGAGATAAGCACTTTATTGTCATTTGTTTGAGTAGAAATGGTAAGCTCTCCCTTACCTTTCATAGCTTGAATCGCATTATGGATAAGATTTGTCCAAACTTGCATAAGTTCGTCTGGGTAACCTAAAAAAGAGGGGATATAATCTAAATTTCGCTTTATATCTATTCCGTGTTTGATTTGATTGTGATAAAGTACTAATGTCGTTTCTAGGCTTTGATTAATATCTACTTCTGATTTTTCTTCTGAATACTCTTGGCGAGCAAAATTTTTGAGGGCAATTACCGTTTTTCCAGCCCTTTTAGTAGCTTCTTTAATAGTCTGATTGCTTCGTATAATACTAGAGAGTTGGTAAGCTGTTTCGAAAACTTCTTCTCTATTTTTAGTTTGTAAGAGCTGAATTATCCATTCTTTTTCATCTTGCATATTCATATCGGCAATCAAATCGGCGTATCCCTCAATATTTGAAAAACCTAAACTTTCTAGTTCGTCTATCAGCTTATATTTTACATTTCGTTGTTCTCGTGTCGATAGTAATTCTGTTTGTTTAGATGATTTTTCTACAAATTTGTTGAAAACAGGTGTAATTTGGTCATCTAGTTTTTTGAGAAACGTAGGAAGCTCTGGAAGAGTCTCTAAAAGAATACTCTCAACACCTTCAGCAGAAGATTGAATAGCTCCCAAAGGCGTATTTATTTCGTGGGCAATGTTAGCAATAAGCTGTCCTAAACTAGCTAATTTTTCAGACTGGATAAGCTGTTTTTGGGTAAATTGAAGTTCTTTATAAGCATTTTCCACCTCTGTTTTTTGTTTTTTTAGCTCCTCTTGTGTGGTTTTTAGTTCTTCTAGGTTCCGTTTGAGTTCGTGTTCAGACTGTTTTAGTTCTTTATTATTTTCTTGGATTAAGAGAGCTTGTTGTTGTATTTGTTTGCGTTGTTTGTCTCTATCTTTTGATTTTTTATAGTAAGAGTGTCTGTCTCTGTCCATTAAAAAAGTAAAAATAAAAGCCAAAATAACGGCACTTACCAAATCGTTTAGACTATATTTTGGGATATCTGCCATTATATTGACATCCAAAATAGATAAAGTAGCAAAAAAAGAAAGTAGGGCAATGAGCATTACTGAATAATATACATCAATACGTAGAGGCACAAAAAGAGAAGCAACCAAGACCATACAAAAACCTCCCATATATGAAGGATTTCCTTTTGTAAGTCCTGTGATAATAGCTGTACTTACAACAGCATACGCTCCCAAAATGCTCATCAAATAGATGGCATTTTTTCTAAAAAATGGAATCCAATACAATCCAAAAGTAATAATACTAACAACTGATAAGCCTACTCTTAAATAAAGAATTCCTTCTACATTTGGATACAGTTCTCTATCTAAGGGAATGTAACCCAACCAAATAAACATAAAGACAATACTGACAAGGGGCAAAAGCCTTGCACACTGGTAATTTTGTTCCTCAAAATATGTATCTGGATATTGTCTATTTTCATCGCCATAGACAATAAGACGCAATACTTTTCTTAACTCATTCATTCTTTAGGTTTGTAGGTATTTCCACAAAAAAAGTAGTTCCGACTCCTTCTTTGGTTTCGAACCAAATCTTGCCATTATGTTTTTCAATAATTTTACGAGTAATATCTAATCCTAAGCCACTTCCTTCTCCAATGGCTTTAGTTGTAAAAAAAGCATCAAATATCTTACCTTGAATTTCTTTCGCAATGCCTATACCTGTATCTTCTATAGAAATTAATACTTTATCTTGCTCATTATGAGTAGAAACGATTAGTTTTCCTTTGCCCTTCATAGCTTGAATGGCATTATGGATGATATTCGTCCAAACCTGTATAAGTTCGTCTGGATACCCCATAAACGTTGGTGTTTGTACAAAATTTTGATATACATCTATGCCATGTTTTATTTGGTTGTGATAAAGTGTGAGAGTGGTATTTATGCTTTCATTTAGATTAACAGGTGTTTTTTTGTCAGTTTGGTCTTGACGAGCAAATTTTTTAAGTGCAAAGACAATTTTGGCTGCTCTGTTTGTGGCTGTTTGAATAGTTTGATTGCACTTAATAATATTGGAAAGCTGAAAAGCAATATCAATCAGTCTTTCTCCATTGGTGGAATTGAGTAACTTGATGAACAAGTCTTCTTCGGTTTGCATTCCCATCTCAACAAGTATATCAGCATAATTTTCTGCTTCTTCTACTCCTTTTTTTTCTAACCTATCAGATAATGCAAAACGTATTTTTCTTTTTTCCCTTGTTGTGAGAAGGTCAAGTTTGTCGCTAGATTTTTCTAAAAGTTCAATAAATAGCTCTGATGTTTCTATGGGGGCAGTTTCTGCTATTCTAGCAAGTTCTAATAGATTTTTTTTAAAGTTATTAGAAATATTACCTGCCGAAGAGCGAATAGCACCAAGAGGCGTATTTATCTCGTGAGCAATATTGGCAACAAGCTGACCTAAACTTGCCATTTTTTCAGACTGAATAAGCTGTTTTTGTGTAGTTTTGAGTTGTAGAAAGGCTTGTTCTACCTCTTCTTTTTGTCTGCGTAGCTCTTCTTGTGTAGCATTGAGTTCTTCTAAGTTTTGTTTGAGTTCTTCTTCAGAGGTTTGGAGTTCTTCGTTTTGGTTTTGTAATTCCTCTTGTTGATGTTCTATGAGATTATTTTTTTCTTCTAACGCTTCTATACTCTTTTTCAATTCTGCCTGTTGTCTATTGATAGCATAAACGAAGCCTTGTATTAATGCTACTATCATAAAAGATACAGTAATTATATCGTTTATCTGAATGATAGATAATAATTCTGCTGGAATCTCTACTTTTTTTAAGGTAGATACAGTAAAATCTGTATAAAATAAAAATGAATAACATAGCATTGGCAAGGCTATCAATGAATATTTCCATACTTTTTCTTTATGAGTAAAAATAAGAAAAGGAGCAATAAGTAAAGGATTTAATATGAAAAGAATATAATCTCCAAAATTGATTTTCAGAGAGATGTAAAGACCTACCAAATTAAATGTCATCAGAAATATGAACTTACTACTCTTAAAGAAACCTAGTCTGTTAAGTAAAAGTCCTGTTACACCAGCAAAAAGCACAGCTAATATGCCATAAAGAATACTTTTGGGAATTGCGAAAATGAGAAATGCTATGCCTATTCCAAAAGTAGCAAAGGTCATTGTTAACAACATCATATTTGTTATACGACCTGCCTCTTGTTCTATCTGTGTTTCTAAATGTGAAACTCCGTTATCGATGAGTTTTTGATATATACTCATATTGTTTCATGATATTTATTTTACAATGGAATTTCTATAAAAAACGTAGTTCCTATACCTTCTTCGGTTTCAAACCAAATTTTTCCATCGTGTCTTGCAACTACTTTTTTAGTGATGTCTAGTCCTAATCCACTTCCTTCTCCTGTTGGCTTGGTGGTAAAAAAGGCTTCAAAAATTCTATCTTGTATTTCTTTTGGAATGCCACTTCCTGTATCACGAATAGATACTGTTACCTTATCGTCTTGTTTTTTGGTAGAGACAAACAATTCTCCTTTGCCTTTCATGGCTTGAATAGCATTATGAATAATATTTGTCCAGACCTGCATAAGCTCATCTGGATAGCCTAAAAATGTAGGAATGTCTTCAAGTTTTCTTATTACATCTATCCCTTGTTTGATTTGGTTGTTGTAGAGTGTAAGAGTGGTTTCTATTGTTTTATTTAAGTGTACTTCTTGTTTCTCCTCTGAATGTTCTTGACGAGCAAAACTCTTGAGTGCAAATACCGTTTTGGCAGCCCTTCTGGTAGCTTCCTTGATAGTATGATTGCTTCTGATAACAATGGAGAGTTCAGAGAGCATTTCAAAAATCTGCTTCTTGAGTTCTTCGGGGTGATTTGAATCTAATAATGGCATAAACAGCTCTTTTTCTTCGTACATCCCCATATCAGTTATCAAATTGGCATAAAACTCCTCATCCCATACATCTAGTGTTTCAAACTTCTCTACTAAACTATATTTGATTCTTCGTTTTTCTCGGCTAGAGAGTGTATTTCTTTTATGTATAGATTTTACCAAGAATTTATTGAATGTAGATAAAGTAGTTTCATCTAGTGCTTGAATAAAATTAGGCAAAGCAGGCAATACCTTTATTAAAACTGTTTCAATGCTTACTGATGAAGAACGAATTGCTCCCAAAGGTGTATTTATCTCATGTGCAATATTGGCAACAAGCTGTCCCAAACTTGCCATTTTTTCAGCTTGAACAAGCTGTTTTTGTGCAGATTTGAGTTCCTTGTAGGCACTTTCTATTTCATTTTTTTGTTGGAGTAACTTTTCCTCAGCAAGTTTTTTATCTGTAATTAAGTTTCGTATAGACAAATAGCCTGTAATCTTCCCATCTGCATTAAAAAGAGGGTTTATGACTGTATCTACCCAATAAATAGAACCGTCTTTTGCTTTATTTTTTACTTCTGCTCTCCATGTATTTCCTCTCGTAATGGTTTGCCACATTTTCTGCCAAAACTCTTTTGGATGATAATTAGAATTTACGATATTATGGTCTTTTCCTGTGAGTTCTGCTTCTGTATATTTTGAGATTTTACAGAATTTATCATTTATTTTTGTAATGTGTCCTTTCTTATCAGCAATAGAAAGTATAGTGCTTTGATTTAAGGCAATATTTATGACTTCTAATTCTTGTGTTTTCTGACGTAAATACTCTTGGATAATTTTCAGTTGTTCATTCTGACGCTGAATTCTTTGCTCTTTGTTTAGCTGTTCAGTTATATCCCTAGAGATAGCTACCATAAATCCTTTATCATTTATCTCTACATATTTGACAGATACTTCTACTGGAAATTCTTTGTTTGTTTTTTTATCAATATTTCTACTTCTTACAACCAATGTGCCTGCTGCCTTTACAGCTTCTATATATTTTTCCCAAGCTCCATCTTCTTTAAATGCAGGTTCTATATCAGCAACAGTATATTTTGTTATGTCTTTACCTTCCAAGCCAAGTCTGTTTAGACTTACTTCATTCATATAGATAAACTTCCCGTCTTTAGTTGCTACCTGTAAAGCATCAGAAATATTATTGATAAGAGTGTGTAGCAATTTTTGGTATTCTTCTACTTTTTTACGTTTTGTAATGTCTGTTTGAACGATAGCTCTAGCAGTAGGTTTTTGCGTATGAGAGTCTGTGAGTAGGAAGGTACTTATTAATGTATTAAAGACTTCACTTGTGGTTGTGTTTACAATGTTGCACTCTCCGTTCCACTCGCCGTTTTCTAAAGTAGAAGGGGTAGCTATTTCTATGACTTTCTTTAAAATTTCATCGTCATAAAAATTAGTAATAATTTTGTCTTCATACTCATCATCTAGTCCAGTCATTCTTTTGCCTGCTGCATTGAGGTATTTTATTTTACCTTCTAAGCTAGTAATAGCAATAAAAGCATCTACATGCTCTACCAAACTGATAAACTTCTGCTGCTCTGCTTGCAAATTCATCAGATTTTCTTGAGAAGTTTTTAGTTCTTCCAAGTTTTGTCTAAGTTCTTCCTCTGCTGATGTAAGTTCTTCATTTGTAGCCTCTAAATCATTGTTCATTTCTACAACTTGCATCATAGATGATTTGGTCTTTCTAACAACAGGACGGAAAATCAGAAAGACTACAATAAGTAGGACAAGAATAGACAATGTTACTACTCCAATTTCTATTCTTCTAAGCAAATCTAGCTTTACATTTGCTTCAGCTTCATATTCAAAAACAATTCGGTTCATGATGGGCAAAAATTCTTTTTCTGCCTCTAAAATGTTATTGAGAGCTGTTTTTTTAGACAAGCTATCTACATTTTGTCTTGTAAGAACACTGATATTCTCCTTTAATTTTTGAAAAGAAATATCTAAACTATCATAGTATGAGTTTATTTTTGGGGATATTTCGTAATGCTCTGAAAAACCAAATGAATTAGACTTTTTAATTAAGTTGAGATGAGAAGTTTCAAAAAGTTGGAAAGTATTGAGCAAGATGTCTTGCTGATTTTTATCTAAATTATTGTTGTAATAGATCAGAGCTTCCTTTGTGATTTTCTGACTTAGCATACGCTGCCTACCTGAAATATTAATTACCTTCGCATCATCTTTTTGATTATCAAAAAAGTTTTGTGTTACGAACTGACCAATAATCAAAGCTATAGCGACAAAGCTAATTGCTGTGATATAGGCAATCTCTAAGCGTTTTATAGTTTTGGTTACATTATTATTCATGAGTAGAAAGGAAGTAGAGAATGTCTTTTATATTCTTTATCAAATATTCTGATTAAAATACTTTAATGAGTAATTTCTGATAATCTACACAAATAGATTATCAGAAATTGAGTTGCAGTAGTGTTTCTAATTTTGTAATACTTCATTTACCTTATCAATTAAATCCTGCTTATTCCAAGGCTTAGAAATGAAATACTTTAGATTAGAGTTTTTAAAGGCATTTTGAACAGCATCATTTTCGGCTTGCCCAGAGAGCATAATTTGCCCTACCTTCGGAAAACGGTCTTTTACTTGTACGAGTAGTTCGTCTCCTTTCATTTTTGGCATCAGCCAATCGCTAATAATAAGGAGTGTATCTATATTTCTATCTACCAAAAACTCTATGAGTTCTAGTGCTTCCTCCCCACTTTCAGCCGTTTCTATGACAAACTGACCATCAAAACTTTGTGTGAGTTGGAGCTTTAAGCTCATCAGTATCATTGGGTCGTCATCGACGCAAAGAATCGCTTTATTTTTTTTAGCCATAATATATAATTAGAATAATTTGTGGATATTTTAATAAGTAAGTAGTTCTTAATTATTTGTAAGGGGAATTTCTATAAAAAACGTAGTTCCAACTCCTTCTAAGGAGGCAAACCAAATTCTTCCATTGTGTTTTTCTATAATTTTCTTAGTAATATCTAACCCTAAGCCACTTCCTTGTCCTGCTGCTTTAGTAGTAAAGAAAGCGTCAAATATTTTCCCCTGTACTTCTTTTGGAATACCTCCTCCTGTATCTTGAATAGCAACTAAGACGTTGTTGCCTTGCACGCTACTTTGAATAAACAAACGTCCTTTGTGGTTCATGGCCTGTAGTGCATTATGAATAATGTTTGTCCATACTTGCACAAGTTCGTCTGGATATCCCATAAACTCAGGGATTTCATCCAAATCTCTTGTAACATCAATACCATGTTTGATTTGGTTGTGATACAGAGTAAGCGTAGTTTCTATACTCTCATTGATATTAACCTTTGCTTTTTCTCCAGTTTGGTCTTGGCGAGCATAATTTTTAAGAGCAAAAACAATCTTAGCTGCTCTATCTGTAGCTGTTCTGATGGTTTTGTTGCTTCGGACAATAGAGGACAAGTTAAAGGCTGTTTTGAGTATTTCTTCTGTATTATCGCTTTTCATAAAAGGAACAAATAGATGACTTTCCTTATGCATGTTCATATCCACAATCAAATCAGCGTACCTTTCTGCATTATCTATCTTCATGCCCTCTAATTGTTCTATCAAGTCGTACTTAAATGTACGTTTTTCTCGGGTGGAGAGTAAGTCTGTTTTTTGAATAGATTCATTTACAAACTCGTTGAAGCTATGCAGTAAATCATCATCTAACTGTTTTATGAATGAAGGCAATTGAGGCAAAGTTTTTCCTAAAATTTCTTCAATACTCATAGCTGACGAACGAATTGCTCCCAAAGGTGTATTTATTTCATGTGCAATATTGGCAATAAGCTGTCCTAAACTTGCCATTTTTTCAGCTTGAATAAGCTGGGTTTGGGTAGTTTGAAGTTCATTAAAAGCTTTTTCTATATTTTCTTTTTGTTGGGATAATAACTCGTTTTGCTTCTGTACGGCTAACTCAGTTTTTTTGATATACGTTATATTACGAGTTACGCATAGAATATCATCAATTTCTTTTTCTTCATTTAAAATAGGAGAGGCTATTAGACTAAACCATTCTGTTCCGTGTGGTAATTCTAATTTATATTCAACTGTTGCCTTTTCTTTATTTAACATAGTTTGTTCTAAAGCTCCCAATATTTTCTGTAAAGATTTATCAGGAAAACCTAACTCTGTAATCTTCTTTTGTAAGAAGTCTTGAGGTTTTAGTAGCAAATCTTTATCTGAAGATGCATAATATTGCTTTAAGACAAAGTTAGTATCTAACAAAAACACTAAATCGCCTACATTTTCGATAAGATTTTGTAATCTATAATTGGCTGCCTTGATTTTGTCTTCATACTCTTTCTGACTATTATAGTTGGAAGCTACTTTAATAATTTTGAAAATATTTCCGTCTTTATCTTTGACAGGGCAGTATGCTCCATAAAGCCAAACTTCTTCTCCGTTTTTGGCTTTTCTTTTGAATATTTCTGTAACCGTCTCGCCAGTTCTTAGTCGTTCCCAAAGTTGTTCGTATTTTAATAAGTCTTCTTCATTATTTGGAATAAACTCAATGTGTTTATGCCCTTGTAACTCTTCAACAGTGTAACCCAACCAGTCTGCAAATAATTTATTTACTCGTTCTACACTTCTATCTGTATTCATTTCAACATATCCAAGAGTTGTACTGATAGCCGTAAATTGAGCATCTAGCTCTGCAAAGGCATTACTGACAAGGTCTTGTGTGTTTTGGAGTTGCTCATAGTTTTGGCGTAGTTCTTCTGCTGAGGCTTGTAACTCTAAGTTTTTATCTTTTATAGCTTCTTCCAGTTCTTTTTGCTTAGTTATTTCTTGGATAATTCCACTCCACGTAATACTACCATCATCATTTTTTACAGGTTTGGAGTTTCCTCTGACCCATTTTGTTTTCCCGTCTATTACTACTCTTGAGTCATTATTCCAAGTGGTAAGGTTTTGGGCTGACTCTGCCAAACTTTGTTGAAAAATAGCTATATCTTCTGCTGGCACACAAGATAAAATTAAGCTAACATCGTTCATAAGTTCTTCTGAGGTGCAACCATAGATTGCTTCTGCCCCCTTACTTACTACTGGGAGCGACATTTGCCCATCTTTTTCCATCTTGAACTGATAAATCATGGCAGGTACACCATCAAAAATTTGTTCTAAACGCTGTGTTTGGCGATGTAGTTCTTCTTGTGTTGTCTGAAGCTCTTCATAGTTTTTACGCAACACTTCTTCTGATGCTCGCAGTTGCTCATTTTTAGTCTTTACTTCCTGTTCTCTTTTTTGCTGTTCGGTTGTGTCCCTAGAAAGAGCCACCATAAATCCTTTTCCATTGACTTCTGTATGTTTTATTGAAACCTCAACATGAAACTCTTTACCAGTGCGTTTATCAATATTCTTACTTTGTAGTTTAAATGTATCGACAGCCTTTACTTCTTCTACATGTTTTTCCCAAACTCCTTCTTCTTTAAAAACAGATTCAATATCAGCAGTAGTATAATTGGTAATATCCTCTCCTTCCAGTCCTAAACGTCCTAATCCTACTTTATTCATGTAGATAAATTTTCCATCTGTGGTAGCAACCTGCATTGCATCGGCTGTATTATCAATAAGAGTAGTCAAAAGTTGGTTGTATTCTTCTTTTTTTAGGCTTTCTGTAATATCTTGAACTGTTCCTACTAACTTTTCTGGATTGCCCATAGCATCTCTAATCAGCTCTCCGACTGCTCTGTAGTGATTGTATTCCTCAAACTGTTCTCCTTTCGAACGATATGAAATATCGTAATTCTCTATTTTTCCTTGTACAGCATCTTGTAGCATATTTACTACTTTATAAACATCTTCTGGATGAGCAATCTCAATTACTCTTTTCATATCTTTTAGCTTATTTTCGCCATAGATAAAAGGTAGGTTATCAGAGTGTGTTAATTTTTGCGTAGTCAAATCAATTTCATAGCTTGCCAAGCCCACTAATTTTTCAGCACGGTTCAATAACTTTTGTTTTTCTTCTATTTCTCTTTGAATGACATGCATTTGGTCGTTTGTACTTTGTAATTCTTCTGCATTCTGTCTCAACTCTTCTTCCGAAGAACGTAACTCTTCATTTTGAGCCTGTGCTTCAAACTGCTTTTCCATAAGACGAATACTATTTTCTCTAAAAATAATAGTCCACCAAGCTGCCACAAACGTCATTAGTACGACTAACCCAAAATGAAAAAATAACTGAAATAAAGTTACATTGGGTGTAGTTCCATCTAAATCCATTCCTCCATAAGTAATAAAATATTTTGCAAGTTCAGGCATATCATATACTACTTGTATGTACGCCAAAAGAGCGTGATGCAAAATTGTCAGGACACCGTATGGTATCATTATTTTCCAATCTTGATAGATTATTAATAATGTAATATTGGTAAAAAAGAAAAAGTGCATTTCTGCCATGCCGTGCATTTGACCAATAAATTGAAGCATAAAAATCGCATACACTACACTAATTACCATTCTAGAAATAGATTTATTAGTAAGTCCAAGGCGAGCTATCATATAAAGTGCTGCAATTATTAGACTGTTGGCAATCGTAAATGTCCATGTTTCATATATTGGCATAAGGCATAGTCCTAAAATAAAGAACACACCTACAAACTTATCAGAGATTTTATCAGCTTTTTCTTGTACCTGCTCCAAATAAGTTTCTAACTCTAAAGTATAAAACTTTGGTCTTTCTAGAGTAGGGGATAAGGTTGGAGTTCTATGTTTCATGTTATGTGTTTTTTTTTACGAGTGTTTTTGGAGTAGTATTTTTGCCTTATTGAAAATAGTCTTCTGGTAGCTCACAACCGTATGCTTTGTTAGCTAATTCTCCAAAATCTGGAGGATTTTTTCCTTCTAAGAGTGCGCCTAGAGCTTGTTCGGCAAAATTAGTATCTCGGTTGTTGCAATATCTACTGATATTGTAATTCCCTTTGTAAAATAGTTTCCCTTCGCTAGTTATGATGGCAGCTTGTGGGGTTGAATATACTCCACAAGAAGCAGCAATGGTGTTGTTTTGGTCTAAGATAGTCGGAATAGGAATATTATATTTTTCAGAAAAATCAATAAATTCCATTTCATATTCTGAATCATTGAATATGATAGCATAAAAGTCTATTTCATTTCCATATCTTTCAACAAGATAATTAATATGTGCAATATTAAATTTAGAACAAGGACAAAAAGGACTAAAAAAGTGTAGAAAAATAGGTTTCTTTTGAGCGTTGTTTTGTTTTTGAGTTTGCGTAACTTGTAAGATAACATCTTGTGGTATCTGCTTACCTACAAAAACTTCTTGGTATCCATCGGGTATAGGAGTAGGAAGAAGGTATTGCCATTCTTGCCACCAAAAAGAAGCAAAAACAGCAACTATTAGCCCAAAGCAAGTAGCAAGAGCTAACCGTTGAAACCATTTAGAATTTTTAAAATCTTCCATGTTTTAAGGGGTATCATAAAAAGGGAATTAATGACTGATTTTGTAGATAATTTTTTTGGGTTAGAGCTAAGGGGAAGAATTATCTTTGTGTCAGTTTCTTTCAAAATTGTATTAGTTAAAATTATATAGTTAAGGTTAAATTATAAATGAATACCTAAAACAAGAACGTCATCTATCTGGTCGTAGTTTCTTTTCCACTCTGTAAATGTAGAAGCAATCTCTTCTAGTTGCTCCTTTGATGATTTATTTTCTATTGAGACAAACAAATCTCTTAGGTTTTTGCTCATGAAACGCCTATTTTGTATGCCTCCAAACTGGTCTTGGTAACCATCTGAATATAAATAAATTTGAGTATTAGGTCTCAAATCAAACTCGTGCTTGCTATAAAAAGCATTTTCTTTTCCTTCAATGCCTGCTCTATCTCCTTTTATATAGTTAAGACTACCATTTTCTATTATACAAATAGGTCTTCTTGCCCCAGCAAAAGAAAGTTTCTTTTCTTCTTTATCAATTACACAAATAGCGACTTCCATTCCTTCACGACTATTAACTTGTTTTTCGCTCCAAACGTTTCTAATAGCAGTGTTCATATTTTTCAATATCTCTTCTGGAGAATAAATTTTTTTATCCACAATAGCACGATTAAGCAGTTGATGTCCAATCAATGACATAAATGCCCCCAGAACACCGTGTCCTGTACAGTCTGCCACAGCAATAATTGTCTTGTTTCCTTCTTCCCTAGCCCAATAAAAATCTCCACTCACAACATCTTTAGGTTGGTAAAAAACAAAATGATTTGGAAATACTTCTGAAAGGTATTTAGAAGAAGGTAATACTGCCGACTGAATACGCTCTGCATATCGAATGCTAGATTGTATTTGTCTATTCTGACTTTTTAATAATTTATCTTTATTATAATTTTCGATAGCTCCCTCAACAGTCATTATCAAGTCTCTGGTCTTCCATGGTTTGGGGATATATCGGTATAAATTTGTCTTATTTACAGCATTCGTAACTCCTTCTAGGCTTGCTTGTCCTGTCAAAAGTATTTTCATTGTATTGGGAAGTACCTTATGAGCTTCTATCAAAAACTCATCTCCTTTCATTTGAGGCATGATATAATCTGAAATAATCAAAACAACTTCCTTGCCTTTTTCTCTAAAAAAATCAATAATTTCTAATCCTTCATCTCCACTTTCTGCCACTTCAATTATCATTGTTTCAGCAAAACGTTCAGATAGTTCTTGTTTTAAACTATTTAAGATAATAAGTTCATCATCAACACAAAGAATTACTTTTTTGTCCATAATAACAGAAATAGTTGTTGTAAGTTGTGAGAGAGATAGAAGATATACTTCTACTCAGTTATGTCCCTTTAATATAGAAAACTATTTGCTATTTTTCAATAAAATAAAACAACTTGCTTTCACTTTTAGACTTAACTCTTTATTTTTTCTATCAAAAATTGTGCTGCTCGCTTTGCTCCATCTGTCTTGAGAAAAGATAAGGCATTTTGAGAGAGTTCTGTTTTTTTGTGTAATAGCGTTTGTAGTGTTGTGATGAGTTCGGCTTGAATTTGATTTTCTTCCAAAAACAAAGCAGCCTTTGCATCAAAAGCTCGTTTGGCTCTGCTATATTGGTCGTCGTAACCTCTTGATTTGGGAATGAAAATCGTTGGAATTTGACAAGCCAAAAGCTCATGAAATGTATTGTAGCCTGTCGCTGAAATAGCACAATCAAAGGCAGGCATCAGTTCCATGAGTGGATAGTGTGTTTGTAGAATAACAGAAGAGGGCAGTGTTGAGAAGAGCTGATGAAGCGCATCTGAAACGTTTAAAGGTGGTTTTGGTACAAACAAACGTATTTTTTCCTCCAAAAAAGATGAGTTCAAAATCAAATCAAAAATCTGTTCATAATTTTTAAGTGTTGTGGCATCTCCTCCACCTCCCAAATTAACTAAAAGTAGGTTTTCATCTTCTGATACGCCTAACTTTTTTCTAATTTCTTCTCTAGTTTGTAGTTCTGATGTTTCTCGTATCAAAATCTCATTACTCCAAAACAAATCATCTCTCTTCGAATCTGGAACAGGAATTTCTGCACTTCCTTCGCTATGAGGCGCAATGATGTAGTCATAAAAATTCTGTGTTGCTATTTTTTCTTTGTTCATATTCATTTGTTCTCTATGAATAAAAAACTTTTTCCATTTTAGAGGCAAACCCAACACAGAAAGCAAGTCGTTGAGCGAACCAAGTGGAAATGTATCTACTACCAATGCCACAGGACGATACGTATTGACGAGCGAAGTCAATATTTCAGAATAAGAAAGGGCTAAGTTACGTTTTAAAAGTTTGGATTCTCTGGCTATCGTCTTGCTAGGGACTTTATAATAAGCAAATCCTTCTTGATAGAGCAAATGAGAGCCTTCCGAAGCTGTAAAAAATAGAGGTACAAGCGAATCATCCTGCTTTTTGAGTTGCCGAGCAATCGCCAAACAACGGCTAAGATGTCCTAGCCCCAAACCATTGACGGTATAAAAAAGTATGTATTTCATAAACTAATAATAAGAAATTCTTTCTTCCAAACTACTAAAAAATTATAGTATTTAATGGCAGTTGAGCATATTACTTAATATCACTCTGTTAAAAAAAACGAAACAACTTTAATGTTATCTACAAAACGTTAAGACTCAAAAAATTGGATTGATACAGATAGGCATTTCGTGTATATTTACTTGGCAACTATATTTTTATAAAATCCAATATAACTATGAAATTACTGATTTTTGCCTTCTTAACACCATTTTTCATACTTCTAAACTTTAGTGAATATTCAGACAACAGGAGTATAATCATTGTAAGTGGAGAATACAGTAACAGAGATTGTAAACGTATTGCTTTTCGTATCTCAAATGAGAAAATCGAAATTGATACCTGCTATAACTTCGAAAACAATATTTTTAATACCACTAAAATAGTTGAATTGAATGATGAGCTGATAGTCAAAAAAATTTCTAATATTCCAACAGAAAAATTGAAGAGTTATCAAGCTGAAATTGACTCTACCATTTATGCTACTCCTTGTGATTATCTATTATTTCCAATTTCAATAATCATAACTGAGGAAGAAAAAGAGACGACAGTAGAATGGAAAAGAACAGGTAATTGCTGTCGTCAAGAAATTAGAGAAAAAATAGAAGAATTAGAAAAGGTTTTTGATAAGTATAAATAATATTTTACCTATTACAGTTATCGTTACTGACCTTAGTTTATTAGCTCAGTCTTGCTAGAGCAGACCATAAATAAACTAATGGATAATTAAAGAATAGTTCAAATTTTACCAAGCTAAGAATTAAGACAAATATATTTTCGAAAGATAGTGATTCTAAATTTTGTAGTTTTGTTCATCATTAATTGATTAGAATAAAATCGTATTTACGAAATTCATTAATCATTTATCACTAATCATTATTCAAAGATGAATTATTTTATCACAGGAGCAACAGGTTTTTTAGGAAGTTATTTAGTAGAAGAATTAATAAGTGAAAATCAAGATAAGGATATTAAAATTGTTGCTCTCAAGCGAAAAAACAGCAAAATATCTACAAAACTTCAAGATTACCCAACTTCAATTTTAGAGTGGGTAGATGGCGACTTGTTGGATGTTGTTTTTTTGGATGAGATAATGAAAAACATAGATAGAGTGATTCACGGAGCTGCTATTGTTTCTTTTGACCCTAGAGATAAGAATAAAATGCACGTTACCAATGTAGAAGGAACAAAAAATATGATTAATGCAGCTTTGGCAAGTGATGTCAAACTTTTTTGTCAGATAAGTTCGGTAGCTGCACTAGGACAGCCTCTTGCCTCACAGCAAAGTCAGAATATAAAAATAGAGGCGAATGGGAAAATAAACGAAATTACTTTTATAGACGAAAAAGCACGCTGGACACCCGAATATACTGGTTTTAGTGCGTATGCTTTTACAAAACACCTTTCAGAGTTAGAGGTATGGCGAGGGCAAGCCGAAGGACTTGATGTAGTAATAGTTAATCCATCATTTATTTTGGGTTATGATGAAAATGGAAGAAGCAGTACAGCACTTATAGAGTACATAAAAAGTGAAAAAGCGTACTACGGAGGAGGTTTTAGCAACTTTGTAGATGTGCGTGATGTAGCTGAAATGACGGTTTCGCTCTTAGATAAATCAGAGCTTCATAACGAACGCTATATTTTGAACGGAGGAACAGTTCCTTACTCTGAACTTATGCCCAAAATTGCAAAAGCACTCAATAAAAAACCTCCTCATAAGCCAGTACCGAACTGGGTAAAGAAATACGGTTGGAGACTTGCCAAAGCGTGGAGTTTTGTGAGTGGAAGCTCGCCCATCATTACAAAAGATTCTTTAGAAGCTGCCGACAGAACTGTTACACATTCTAATCAGAAAATAAAAGTAAAATTAGATGTAGAATTTAGAATGTTGGATGAAACAGTGGAGTGGATTGGGGAGAGCTATAGATAAATTTTACCCACATAAAATGCTGGGTAGTGCATCAAACTTGTAAAGATCGATTTATCCACCTATATATCTTTTCTTTGTTGTTATTATTTTATACCAATTATCTTCAATTTCTAAGGCATTAGCCTTGTCTAGACAAACACACTCACACTCTCCGTTATAAATAACCCATAATTCTTTCCACTCTGACTTTAAGAATGAGTTGTTGTAGTTGGGTCTGATTCTAAAAGAGATACATTTTTCATTCAGAACTTCAATTCTTGTTATTTTATTCTGTTTATAAAGTTCTATAAATTTATTTTTAAAATTTTCATCTGTAAAGTCAAATAACCTATCAAAGTTTGACTCAATTATCCAACCATACTCATCCTTAATTTGACTTGGATTATCTTGAATAACTTTTTGAAAACTCTTAAAGTCGTCAAGAAGTGCTACATCAAACGAATCATCGAAAACACAGCTATTAAATAAGATAATGATTGGAATAAGCAAGGGAAGTTTTGTTTTCATAATACTTCATCAAATAAAACTATTTATTCTACCATAAAACGAGGTCAATACCATCTTTGAGATATGGAAACTTAACTTCTCATTGACAACGACTTTTCAACGACGATAGCATGTCCTAGTCTCTTTTAAAAAAACACCTAATTCAAGCACCAGAACTCAAATTAGGTGCGTAGATTAAAATTAACTCAAATTCTTCTTTAAATTCAGATTAAATTCTTCTGCCCACTCTTGCGCTTTTTGGTATCCTGCATCAGCGTGGCGAATTACTCCCATAGCAGGGTCGTTGTGCAAGACACGTTTTAGTCTTTGGTGTGCTTCTTCTGTTCCATCTGCCAAAATTACCATTCCTGCGTGGATAGAATAACCCATTCCTACGCCTCCTCCGTGGTGAAGCGAAACCCACGTAGCACCACCAGCCGTATTGATAAGCGCATTCAAGATAGGCCAATCTGCCACAGCATCCGAACCGTCTAGCATCGCTTCGGTTTCTCGGTTGGGAGAAGCCACTGAACCACTATCCAAATGGTCTCTTCCAATGACGATAGGAGCTTTTAGTGTTCCATTCTTTACAAGTTCGTTGAAAGCGAGTGCAGCTTTTTCTCGTTCTCCCATACTAAGCCAACAAATACGAGCTGGCAAGCCTTGGAAAGCAATGCGTTCTTGTGCCATTTTTATCCAACGGTGTAGCGATTCGTTTTCAGGGAATAACTCCAACAAAACCTTATCACATTCGAAAATATCTTGCTCATCTCCAGAAAGAGCTACAAAACGAAAAGGTCCTTTTCCTTCACAAAACAACGGACGAATATAAGCAGGAACAAATCCAGGGAAATCAAAAGCGTTTTCTACTTTTCTCTGGTCTTTGGCTTGTCCTCTAAGATTATTTCCATAATCAAAAGTAATTGCTCCACGTTTTTGAAGTTCCAACATTTGTTTTACGTGGTGTGCCATGGTGTCCAAAGAGAGTTCTGTATATTTTTCTGGATTGGTTTCTCTAAGCGTGTTGGCTTCCTCTACACTCATATTTTCTGGAAAATAACCATTCAAAGCATCGTGGGCAGAGGTTTGGTCGGTCAGCGTGTCTGGTGTTATGTTTCTATCAATGAGCCTTTGAAGCAAATCAATAATGTTACAAACTACTCCGATAGAAATGTTTTTGCCTTCTTTTTTATATTCTAATGCTGCATCAATCGCTTTATCAATATCAAAATATTTTTCATCCAAATAACGAGTTTCTAAGCGTTTATCGATTCTCCATTCTTCGACTTCGGCAGCTAGACAAACCCCTTCATTCATTGTGATAGCTAAAGGCTGTGCGCCACCCATTCCTCCAAGTCCTGCTGTTACGTTGAGCGTATTTTTCAAAGAACCTCCAAAGTGTTGGCGAGCCAGTTCGGCATAGGTTTCATACGTTCCTTGTACAATACCTTGTGTGCCGATATAAATCCAAGAACCTGCTGTCATTTGCCCGTACATCATCAAGCCTTTTTTGTCTAGTTCGTTGAAGTGATCCCAGTTTGCCCAGCGAGGAACAAGCATAGAATTAGAAATCAAGACACGAGGAGCATTTTTGTGTGTTGGAAGAATAGCTACTGGTTTTCCAGACTGAACTAAAAGTGTCTGCTCATCACTCATATTTTTGAGAGCTTTTACAATGAGGTCAAAAGATTCCCAGTTGCGTGCAGCTTTTCCAATTCCTCCATAAACTACTAGGTCTTCTGGACGTTCGGCTACATCTGGGTCAAGGTTGTTGTAGAGCATTCTCAAGACGGCTTCTTGCTGCCAGCCTTTTGTATTGAGAGTCGTTCCAGTGGGTGTTTTTCCTTTTTGTGTTGCGTTTTGTATGGTCATATACATTTAGATTTTAGAATTGTGAAACAATCAGCGTAGCTAATATTTGAATGCAGAATTAACAGCCTAAATTTACGAAATAATGAAATCAATTTGAATTTTGATACAAAATTGAGAGTAGTTTGTAAGTAGGGAAAATTATTCTTTAATAAATCTGATGTTTTAAATCGAAATTTTCAAAACTTATTCTGCCTTTCTCTGTTCTATACCCATACTTATTACCGTATATGAAACAGACATTTTTTTATCTGATATTTTTTACTTTTCTCGGTATCAGTATTTTATCTTCCACACTTTCTTTTGCTCAGCAAAGCAGTACACAAGAACAAAATACGCAAAATGTGCCTTACCAAGAGGCAGGGTGGCTTTTTGTGAAAAACTTTTCTCCAAAAGAATATAGTGCTTCCCCTCAAAACTGGGCAATTACACAAGACAAAAATGGCATTGTTTATATTGGAAATACAACGCATTTACTATCGTTCGATGGTAAAAGATGGGAGCGTACCAAAATTGGAGGAACAGGTGTAGTGCGTTCGCTTTCTTATTCTAGCTTTTCTGATAGAGTGTATATTGGTGGAGTAGGAGATGTTGGATATGCGTATTTAGACTCTTTAGGCAATACAAAGTATATTTCTTTGTTTAGTAAAATGCCAGAAAAATATAGAAATTTTAAAGATGTTTGGAAAACGTTAGTGTTGGGAGAAGAAGTTTTTTTCCTCACTAAAGATTTTATTTTTATTTACAAAAATGAAGAATTTAGGATTATTCAACCAAGAGCAAATACTTTTTTATCAGCTTTTGTTATCCACGACAAACTCTATGTACAGGAAGCTAAACTAGGTATTTTTGAATATACCAATAACTATCTCAATAATTTAGAGCATACCAACTTACTTTATAACCATTTAATAGTGGGAATGGTAGAATATGCTGACAATGTTACTCTAATTGCTACTAAGGAAGGTTTATTCTATACTCACCACACTACCACTAACAAAATAAGTAGGTTTGAAGTCGAAAAAAATGATTTCTTTCAAAAAAATGCTATCCATAGTTTGGCAGCTTTGTCAAACGGACAGTTTGCTATTGGAACGGCTACTGAGGGTATCGTGCTTATAGATAAAAATGGCAAATGGAAAAATCATATTTCAGACCTAAAAGGCTTGCAAGACAATGCAGTTTGGAATCTGTATGCTGAAAAAAATGGAAACTTATGGGTAGCTCTTAGCCAAGGAGTAGCACATGTTCAAACTTCATGGGCTTATACGTATTTTGGGGAAGAGAGTAGATTGGGAAAAGTAAATAAAATAACTCGTTTTGATGGAGTTTTGTATGCTGCTACTGGGCAAGGTTTGTTTTACTATGATGCTAAATTGCAAATATGGGAAGGTGTAAAAGAAGTCTTGGGACAAGTTTGGGATTTGAAAATATATGACTACGACCCAAAAAATCCTAAATTACTTATTGCAGGGCAAGCTGGAATTTTTGCCTATAATCCTCTTAGAAAAAAGATAGAAAAGATAAGTGAGTTGGAGGCAAAGCATCTTTTAGTGGACAAAACTGGCATAGTCTATATTTCTACTTCTGAAGGGCTGAAAAAAATGAATACTGCTTTCAAGATAGAAGGCACTTCTTTAGAAGAACCTTTAAAGCGAACTGTACTTTTAAACCAAAATCAGATTTGGGCTGAAACAGAATATAAAGGTATTGTCAAAATAGATAAATCAACAGAAGATTATCAAGCTACCTTTTATGATTCGTTGAACGGACTTCCAAAAGCAGAAATAAGACAGTTAGTCGTCAATAATGAGCAACTTTTTGTAGCAACTTCAAGAGGAATTTTTTATTTGGATACACTCAAAGATGAGTTTATTTCGGCTGTTATTGCAAACAATACACAGAAAAATCCTAACTTTCAAGCAAAAAATGCTATTCATTCTGATGTTTCGCTCATAGAAAGTTTTGCTCATTATCCTAAAAACCAAAATGGAAGTGTGGCAAATGCTTATTGGATGGTAAAAGATAATCAACTTTTATGTTATCAAGACAATGAAGCCATAGAAAGTGCTTTTTTAAATCTTTCCAATACTGATTTTAATGATATTTATGAGGACAATAAATATACTCTTATAGAGAATGATTTTATTAAACCAATATTTACTTGGGTAGCTACCTCTGAAGGGGTATATAGGTATGACTATACACAAAACTCTGCTTTACCAAAGGATTCCCTATCTATTTTTGTTCGTTATACTAAAATTAGAGATTCATTAGTTTCAAATTATGGAAAACATAAACTGTCTACTGATTTCAATAATTATTCTGTGCAGCTAGTTAGTACAGCTTTCGGGCAAAATGAAGAACTTCAATATAGATACCGTTTGTTACCTTCTTCGCTAAATTGGTCGCCTTGGACAGCAAAAGATGAAATAGAGTTCAATATCTTGCCATCTGGAGAATATACTTTAGAAATACAAGCAAAAAATAAAACGGGAGAGTTAAGTAATATTGTTACACGAATTTTTGAAGTTTCAACAGCTTGGTATCAGCGTTGGTGGGCATACATCATTTATGTGGGACTTGTGTTTTTGCTTGCTGTTGGATTTACCTATCTACACGAACGAAATCTAAAAAAGAAAAATAAAGAACTCAATTCAATTATTGCAGAACGTACCCAAGAAATTAGTCAAAAAACAGAAGAGTTAGAAGCACAACAAAAGGAGCTTTTAAGTCAGAGCCAAGAAGTATTCAATCAGAAAGAAGAGCTTGCTTCTCAAGCTGAATATCTGAAGAAGGCAAATAAAGAGGTGATGCGACAAAAAAAATCACTCCAAAATGCCAACAAAAGATTAGAAGAACTGAGTGATATTACACATGAGATAACGTCAATTCTTGATACTAAAGAGCTAACATCAGCTGTTTTTCAGCGAGTTATTGGACTGATGCCAGCAGAAGGCTTTGGAGTTGGACTGTTGAACGAACAAAGGAATACGATTGACTTCGATGATTTTTTTGAAAAAGGTAAAATACTAGAACCTCATTCAGATTCTTTGGAAGATAAGAACCATCCTTCAGTAGAATGTTTGATGGAAGAAAAAACGATTACTATAAATAATGTTGCTAAAGTATGGAAAGAAAAGTTTGAAGAACATAACATAACAATAGAAAAAGGAGACTTGCCCTATGCTGTAATCTATGTACCTCTAATTGCAGAGGGACAAAAGTTTGGCGTCATGACAGTTCAAACTTTCTATGAACTAGATTATTCAGAACAAGATATTTTGCTCTTACAATCTATTGCTTCAGCTACGGCGATTGCTCTTTCTAATATTAAGGCATACCAACTTATTGAGCGCAGAAACCAAGAAATTACAGATTCTATTCGCTATGCTCAAACCATTCAAGAATCTATCTTGCCAACAGAAAAAGAAATTAAACGTTCGGTAGGAGAACACTACATTATTTATAAACCTAAAGATATTGTAAGTGGTGATTTTTACTGGACTGGTTATAGTGAAGGGTTTCAATATGCTGCTGTTGTAGATTGTACAGGACACGGTGTTCCAGGGGCATTTATGTCTATGGTAGGAAGCTCCCTTTTACGAGAAATTTTGTATGAAAAGGAAATCACCTCACCTGCTGATATGTTAGAACATTTGGATAATGAAATACGTCGTTCACTACGTCAGACAGGCAAAAAAGGAAGTAATACAGACGGAATGGATATTATTTTGATTCGCTATACATATTTAGAAAATGGAAATATAGAACTTGATTTTTGTGGAGCAAAACGCCCTCTGATTTACAAAGAAGCAGATAAGGAAATCGTACAACTACGTGGTACATCTCGCTCTATTGGTGGTATTCAGCGTAAAAAGAAACCATTCGAAGAACATCATCTTACTTTGTTACCACGTACGACTCTTTTCCTTACTTCTGATGGACTTATAGACCAACCCAACAAAGACCGTAAAAAATATGGAACAAAACGCTTTTTAGATAAAGTTTCTGAATGGACACACCTTCCAATTTCTATGCAAGAGAGTTTACTTTTAGAAGACCTTGAAAACTTTAGAGAAGAAGAAGAGCAAAGAGATGATATTACAATAATGGCAATTAATCTATAATTCTCTCCTTTCATTGTATCTGAAAGAGAGTAAAAGCACTAAGGTTTTTATACTAATCCAATTAGTTTTTTTAAAAAAAACTTTATTTTTCAAAGTAAAAAGTATCTTCTATCTATTTGATTTATAGCCATGCTTTTTTCGTGTGTTTACCCTAGAAAGTTGTTTAAGAATGTGTTTCATCAATCGTAAATGGGGTTTTAAACCGTTGTTGAGGGAATTTTATCCTCGTTGATAGCTGCATTTTGAGCCTCAACGACGGTTATTTTTCTATTCTTAAACAACTTTTAGGTATAGATTCAGAATGAATAACATTTGATAGGTTTTTAACTCCGTATATATAACTTAAAATATAAACCTTTGTCAGAAATCCTATTTGCGAAATTTCTAATTGAATTATGAAGTCATCGTGCTATTGTTTTATATCTTTTTTCAATTGTTGCAACTTATTATCTATTTGTTGTTTATTAAACGTTTCAAGTTGATTAATCAGTATTGGAATAAAATCTTGAAATGTAGCATACTTATCTCTATTGTTTTCATATTTCAAGATTAATTCTTCTGCTTCTGGTAATAAAATAAAACCATTTTCGTTTATATTGGTCTTCCTCATCGCATCTAAATCTTGAGTTTTCATTGCTTTAGCAATTCTGATTTCTCCCAATCTTACAAGATGTTCATTTACAAATCCCCACCAAGAACCATATCCTTGTTTTGACATTATGGAATCAAGTTTAGGAATAAATAATGAATCCGTTTTAGCTATTTCTGATTTCATTTTATCAGATTCTAGATATGGTGTTACAAATGGATGACAAAATTCGTGTACAACCATGTCTCTGTAATATTCATTTGCTCCCTTTCCTGAAAAACCATAAGTAGCGTAAGTTGAATTTTTATTCCATTCAATATCATTTGCAGGAGAAATAATTTGATAAAATATGTTGCCTTTATCTGATTTTACACTTGCTCCAAACCCCATTCCGAATGGAGAGTTTGGTATAAGTAGCATCTTATAAGCATAGTTTTGAATTCCGAAGTATTCTTCCATTGTAGGTATCAGATTGTCATCTAAATAAGATTTTGCTTCTATTTTTGCATTATCATAAAAATTCTTATTGTTATTGATAAACTCTTCTACTTTTGCCTCTTTGTAAAATTTATTAATTACTGAAATATAGTTGGCTAATGTATCTTCTTTTGTTTGCCAAAACTTAGAATCAATCTCAAATTTTTGATTTGTAGATGGCAGTTCTTCAAAATATAGCAATCCTTGTAGAATTAAATCTCCAGTACTACTCGTAGCTTTTAGTAACTTTTGTGTTTCTTCGATAGCTGGATGGTTCTTATAATCTAAAAATACCTTTCTTGCCTCATACATAATTGGCTTACCTTTATAAGTTGAATCACGATATTGAAACAGAGGGTCATCATCAGAAATAGAACGTAGAATCATAAACGTCTCAATAGTTTTGTTTATGTCTATTTCAACTGTTTTTTGCTCCTTAATTGAATGAGTATTTTTTTCTTTATTGCAAGAGAATAAGAGTAGGCAGATAAATACAAGTGTTAATTTGTGCATATTATTTTAATTATATTTTAATAACTTTGATAGTAAACAGAACATCAATAATAGCTAAAAACAAAGCTGCATAGAGAAAGTAATAATATTTATTGGTAGTTGTATCTATTTGTTTTACACCTCTAACTTCTCCTTGAATGGCTTGAACAGCATTTATCAGACGTTGTACATCATTTTGAGTTTCTCCAATTTCAAAATACTTGCCTCCTGTTTGGTCGGCTAAGTTTTGCAAATCAGAAGGATTGAGTTTTGTAATAATAGTTTCTCCAGTACGTTTGTCTTTTTTAAATCCACTTCCAGAAGGGATTTTACCTCCTTGTTCTGTTCCAATTCCCAAAGCAAAAAGTTTGATACCTAAATCTTCTATTTCGTCGATGGCATCATCTGTTTCTTCTCCAAAGTCTTCTCCATCACTTATCATAATAATAATTTTTGAATTGGTTTTGGTTTCTTTATCACTTTCAAACTTTTCCAATGCCATTTTTAAAGGGGGGGCAAAGTCTGTTCCTCCACTTGGTACAAGACCAGTGTTTAAGGATTCTAAAATCAACTTTAATGCACTTTGGTCGCTTGTCAAAGGGCATTGTAGAAAGGCTTCCGATGAAAAAATAATAATTCCTTGTCTGTCAGAAGCAAATGCAGAAGTAATGCCTTTGAGTTCGTGCTTGATACGTTCCATTCTTGAAGGTTGAATATCAATAGCATCCATTGAACGAGACAAGTCCACCAAATAAAAAATATCTTTCCCCACACTCTTTACATCTTGCTTTGTTTCTCCAAAAGAAGGTCCTAACAAAGCCAATATCATCAGAATAATGTAGCTACTTCTAAGTACAAATTTCAACCAAACATATTTTGAGGTTGTGCGAAGGTAGTTCGCCTTTTTATAGGTTCTAAAAATATAGATACCATATAAAAGCATAAAAGCAAGAATAAAAATAGTTTCTGTGATGCCTAAGCTATTGTTCCAAATCATATTACTTATAATAAAAATCTAATCAGAGGATGTTTCTAGTTTCTAAAAAGTCTTTTTCTATAAAATAGTTGAGTGAAAGTAATCAAAAACTATGAGTTCTACTTGTTTTTTAGCGTTATTTATCGAAATCGCTTTTTTATAGGGTAACAGTAGATGTTTTTTTGTGTTGTAAACACTAAATTTCAAGATAGAAAATTGAATCTGCTAAATTCTTTTTGTATCTTTTAGCTCAGTTTGTATAATATGCTAGACATTGCTTATCAATTATGAATGTAAGACATTTAAAAATTAGTCAGAAATTGGCAATCTTGTTTTCAGGATTGTTTGTAATGTTGGTGCTTCATTATTTTTTAGTCTTTAAGTTAGACAGCAATATCCTAGATGACGGAACAAAGCTAGACATAGCTCAGCGCAACGGAATGTCTATCCAACAAGCCATTTTTTATTTGCGAAATGTAGTAAATGGAAATCAACAAACTGACCTCAACGACCTTAATAACCGAGTACATTCTATCAATTCAAATCTTGAAATCCTTCAAAATGGAGGAGTTTATAAAGCTCGTTTTGATGAAGAAATAGAAGTTGAACCTGTCTCTGAAGATATTAAAAATCAACTTACTGCCTTTCAACGTCTGTGGAGAGAATTTGACAAAAGATTTACAAAAATAAGAACTACGAGCCAGTTGCACCACGATAGCGTTTTGGTGTACTATGTGCCAGAACGTGCCGTAAGTTCAGACTCACAGCTACCAATAGAAGAAGACCTGTTTTCTTTGGGCGATATAGGCAACATAGATGGAGATTTGGGAAGCGACTTAGGAAATTTGTCGCTTACTTTCAATAATTCTTTTAAAGAAAATGATGCTAATGCAACACTTTCCATTAATTATAGAAGGATGGAATATCAGTTTGATAATGTCTTGAGTGGAAACATTGTTCCAGATGTAAATTATATTATTCGCAATGCTGAAAAACTGGTTTTGCTCAATAAAAACTTGGAAAACTCTCTTTCTACTAGACTACATTACGACCAAGTACGTTTGCGTTATTGGATGATAGCTCTGTTTCTCATCAATGCTATTGTGATTGGTTTGGGCTTTTGGTTTGTTGTCAAAACATCTTTGCATCCACTGCTCAAAATTCGCCGACTTATTAATCGTTTGTCAGCAGGAGATATTTCTCGTACGCTTTTAGCTTCCTCTCACGACGAAGTAGGTAGCCTTATTCAAGATTTGAGTCGTTTTTCACAAGGGTTGGAAAAGATTACGGATTTTGCAACGCAAGTAGGAAAGGGAAATTTTGACCAAGAGTTTGAAGTCAGAAGTAAAAAAGATTCTTTAGGGTATGCACTCTTGGAAATGCGAAACGACCTCAAACAAAATGCAGAAGAAGACAAACGCCGAAACTGGGCAAATGAGGGAACAGCCAAGTTTTCTGATATTTTGCGTCAACACGCACAAGATATGCAAGCTCTTTCGTATCAACTTATTTCGAACTTAGTACACTATTTGGGAGCAAATCAGGGTGGAATTTATAGTTTAGAAAGAGAAGGCGATAGTGAAGATGCCAAAGCAAATCTAGTTTTGAAGGCTGCCTATGCCTACAATCAACAAAAATTCATAAAACAATCTATTCCTGCCGAACAAGGGCTTTTAGGACAGGCAGTTATGGAAAAAGGATATTTATATTTCAATCAGATTTCGCCAGACTATATTCGTCTTACCTCTGGTTTGGGGGAAGCTACGCCAAGTTATTTGCTGATTGTTCCTTTGATTTCAAATGATGAAGTACACGGAGTGATTGAACTTGCTTCCTTTAAAGTTATTGAAGAATATCAGCTTGCTTTTGTTATTAAACTCTCTGAAAGTATTGCTGCTACACTTGCCAATGTAAGAAGTAATGAGCGTACCAAAATACTCTTACAAGAGTCGCAGATGTATGCCGAACAAATGCGAGCGCAAGAGGAAGAGATGCGTCAGAGTATGGAAGAACTAACTACTACACAAGAAGAATTAGAACGCATTCAAGGAGATTTGAGAGAACGACTGACTAATTATGAGGCTGTCGTAAACAGTACAAAGAGTATGATTTTGGCTTTGGATGGAGAGTACAATATAAAAGTTTTAAACCGTTCGTATGCTGCAATGCTACGTCGTTTGAAGGGAACAGAAGTACCTAATGGTTCAAATATATTAGAAATCTTATCACAAGAACAGTTAGAATATTGGAAGCCTTACTACGAACGTGCTTTAGGTGGAGAAACCTTTACAATGGTTTCGAATATCAAAAATTCTGAATTTGAAGATTTGTATTATGAGTTAGAGTTTTTCCCTCTCATCGCTACTAGTGGAGACATCACAGGCTTTGCCATCGTAAACAGAGAAGTTACCTCGCTCAATCCGATTCGTTTTACAGAATATGAAGATATTATTCCAATTGAATAAATCAAATTTCTATTTTTTCTAATCAGTCGTTGTAGGATAGTTCTCACACATATAGTTGAATGAATCTGTGATAATTTCCTTCAAAATATCTTTGTCAATTTTCTCCAATTTTGTAATGTACAGGCAAGATACACTCGTTTTGTGCTTGCCTAATTTTTCCAAAAGGTCTTGATACTTTTCAAATCCGTTGATGATATAAATTGAAAGGTTTGAATTTCGTGGAGCAAAACCAGTAATCATATAATCGCCTTCTCGTCCACTTTCATATTTGTAGTGATACGAACCAAAACCTACCATACTATCGCTCCACATTTTAGGTTCTAGTCCAGTTACAGATTTCATAAGTTCTAATACTTCAAAAGCATCTTTTTTGCGCTGCTCATTTTCTATGCTATTCAAAAATTCTTCAACGCTTTTTTGAGTGGGTTTGGTTTTATTTTCTGACATTTTTTCTTTGGTTTATAGCTTTAGTAAAATAGGGCTATCCATGTTATTACTTGAATCGCAATAATAAGTAAAAAAAGATTTTTGAATATAACCTTTTCCAATGTGAATACTTATTTGGCAAGTATCGAAGTTTGAAATATATTCATAAGTTCCATAAGTATTATTGTTTTTGTCTTCAATAAAACCTGCTGACCCTGTGTAGAAATTTCCTCTTAGATGTGCTACTCCTGTAAAACTAGAACGAATCTCACTACCTACCTTTTCTTTATAGTCATATTCAACGCTAGAGTAATTTATACGTTTTAGCTTTAATGAATATAATTTTTCTTCTTCTAATTTTTGATAGCTGACATTATTATTAAGTGGTAAATCTTGAGGGAAAAGTATTATACTTTTTTGGTCGTTATTTATGATAATAGAATCTTGGTTCAGAGAAACTGTTTTATAAGGATGTGTTTTTTTTAGCCCTGCTAGAAACTCAAGAGAGTAATAAGTAGAATCTGATATGTAAAAAATTGTGTGAGATGATTTAGAAGCCTCTTTATCTATTTGTACACCTTCATTTTTAGTAGCATCATTATTCATTTTTTCTTGTCTATTTCCCTCTTGGCTTTTCGTACAAGCAAAAAGAACTATAAAAGTCAAAAGTAAAAATGCCATTTTAAGTAGTTGAGTAGTACAATTTAGTTTATAAAAACTATTGTCAAGGTCTGTTTTTTTCTTCGAAAAGACCCTTGACAAAGTTAAAATTCAACTTTTTATAAAATTGCACTAGCTTTTGAAAATAACAAAATTATACCAGCTAACTACTTATAATTTGCTACCATAAAATTTTCTGCTGATTTAAAAATATCAAGTTGAAAGGTAAATAAATGAACCCAAAAGTCTAATAGCAAGTTAAAATAAAAACTACACAGAAGCCATATTATTTTTTGTAAATTTGTGCTTCAAAATAGAAATCTATCAAAATACAACATATAGAAAATTACCTTTATGAGTAAAGATACTAATGTAAGAGTTCGTTTTGCGCCTTCTCCAACAGGTGCATTGCATATTGGAGGAGTTCGTACTGCCCTTTTTAATTATTTGTTTGCCAAAAAACATGGTGGAGAGTTTATTGTCCGTATTGAAGATACCGACCAAACTCGTTTTGTAGAAGGAGCAGAAGAATATATTATGGAAGCCTTAGAGTGGGTGGGAATTTCGCCAACTGAAAGTCCTAAGCACGGAGGAGAGTATGCACCTTATCGCCAGTCGGAGCGAAAAGATATGTACAAAGACTATGCAATGCAGCTTGTAGAAAAAGGACATGCTTACTATGCCTTTGATACATCAGAAGAGTTAGAGGCAATGAAAGAACGCCTCAAAAATGCAGGTGTGGCTTCTCCTCAATACAACAGTATTACTCGTACACAAATGCGTAATTCTTTGACTTTGCCAGAAGATGAAACAAAAAAACTTTTGGAAAATGGAACGCCTTATGTAATTCGTCTCAAAATTCCACGTAAAGAAGAGGTAAGATTAAACGACATGATTCGTAGCTGGGTAGTAGTTCACTCTTCAGCTATTGATGATAAAGTTTTATTGAAATCTGACGGAATGCCGACATATCACTTGGCAAACGTTGTTGATGACCATTTGATGAAAATTACGCACGTTATTCGTGGGGAAGAGTGGTTGCCGTCTGCACCGTTGCACGTACTTTTGTATCGCTATTTAGGTTGGGAAGATACCATGCCAAGATTTGCTCACTTGCCTTTGATTTTGAAACCAGACGGAAATGGAAAACTCTCTAAGCGTGATGGAGCAAAATTTGGTATGCCAGTTTTTCCTTTAGAGTGGAATGGAAATGGAATTGAAGATAAATTTGAAGGTTTTAGAGAGTGGGGATTTGAATCTGCTGCTGTGGTAAACTTTTTAGCACTTTTAGGATGGAACCCAGGGAACAATGAAGAGATTTTCTCAATGGAAGAACTCATCGAAAAATTTGATATTGCTAGAGTAAATAAAGCAGGAGCAAGATTTGATTTTGATAAAGCAAAATGGTTCAATCAGCAGTATTTACGCAACAAGCCTAACAGCGAAATTGCCGATTATTTAGCATCAATGATAGTTTCTAATTCTTTGGCTGACAGAACTTATTTAGAAAAACTAGCCGAAATGCTAAAAGAAAGAGCTGTTTTCTTGAGTGACTTTTGGGAAGGTTCTAAAGTATTTTTGCAAGCTCCTTCTGAATACGATGAGCAGTTAGTTGCCAAAAAATGGAATGCTGATGCAGTAAAAGGACTTTCTGCACTGGTAGAAATCTTGAAAAATACAGATTCTTTAGAAGACGAGACACAGACCAAACAACTCGTAAACGACGCTGCTAAAAACGCAGGTGTCAAAATGGGTGCTGTGATGCTTCCTTTGCGTTTGTCTCTGACTGGGGCAGGTTCAGGACCTGATTTGATGGAAATTGCTGTTCTTTTAGGAAAAGAAGAAGTTATCCATAGAATTGAAAAAGCAATAGACGAGCTTGAAGTAAAAGCGTAAGCTGTTTTTTAATAAAATCTTAAGCCCTAATTCTATTTTTATAGGATTAGGGCTTGTTTTGTTATGTCCGTTATTAAAACGAAGACTATAAAAAAACAAAATACAACTATCTTATTTTAGAATCATTCTAATTAATAGTCAAACAAGCAAAGAAATTGATAATTTGATTAGTTGTGTGTAATTTTCTAGTTGAAACAAAAACACACATCAATCCTAATAATTTTTCTCAAAAACTATCTACTTTTAACTATTTCCAACTATTTTTTAAAGTAGTAGTTATCTCTTTGAAATTCTTTTACTTTTAAAATAAAAAATAAACCAAATGGCTCTTTACGATTTAGATATGATGAAAAGCGTCTATGCGAACCTTAAATCTCGTGTAGATAAAGCAAAAGAAGTGGTAGGCAGACCCCTAACTTTAGCAGAGAAAATTTTATACAACCACCTTTGGGATGGAGAGCCTACAACGGCGTTTAAAAGAGGAGTAGATTATGTGGATTTTGCACCAGACCGTATTGCTTGTCAAGATGCGACAGCTCAAATGGCTCTTTTGCAATTTATGCAAGCAGGAAAAAACAAGGTAGCTGTTCCTACAACAGTTCACTGCGACCACCTTATCCAAGCAAAAGAAGGTGCTGCTAAAGATTTAGCTCACGCCAACAAAACAAGCTCAGAAGTATTTGATTTCCTTTCTTCTGTTTCTAACAAATACGGTATCGGATTTTGGAAACCAGGAGCAGGAATTATCCACCAAGTAGTATTAGAAAACTATGCTTTCCCTGGGGGAATGATGATTGGTACAGACTCTCATACTGTAAATGCTGGTGGTCTTGGAATGGTAGCCATTGGTGTTGGTGGAGCTGATGCTGTGGATGTGATGGCAGGTATGCCTTGGGAACTCAAATTTCCAAAACTTATTGGTGTAAAACTTACTGGAAAACTTTCTGGTTGGTCTGCGCCAAAAGATGTTATCTTGAAAGTAGCTGGAATCCTTACTGTAAAAGGTGGAACGGGTGCTATCGTTGAGTATTTCGGAGAAGGTGCAAAATCTATGTCTTGTACAGGTAAAGGAACTATCTGTAATATGGGTGCAGAAATTGGAGCAACTACTTCTACTTTCGGTTACGACGAATCTATGGAGCGTTATCTCCGTGCAACAGGTCGTGATGCTGTGGCAGATGCAGCCAACGAAGTAGCTGAATACTTGACAGGTGATGACGAAGTATATGCTAACCCAGAAAAATATTTCGACCAAGTTATCGAAATCAACTTGAGCGAATTAAAACCTCATTTGAATGGTCCTTTTTCTCCAGATATTGCTTCTGAAGCAGGAACAGACGTAAAAGAAAAAGCTGAAGCAAATGGCTGGCCTTTAGACGTAGAATGGGGACTTATTGGTTCTTGTACTAACTCTTCGTATGAAGATTTATCAAGAGCAGCTTCTATTGCAAAACAAGCTGTGGACAAAGGCATTGAAGTAAAAGCAGAGTTTGGAATCAACCCAGGTTCGGAACAAGTTCGCTTCACAGCTGAAAGAGATGGCTTATTAGGTACTTTTGAAGAATTAGGAGCTAAAATATTTACAAACGCTTGTGGTCCTTGTATTGGACAGTGGGCAAGATATTCAGACCCTAAAAATGCGCCAAAGAACTCTATCGTTCACTCATTTAATAGAAACTTTGCAAAGCGTGCAGATGGTAACCCAAATACACATGCCTTCGTAACTTCTCCAGAATTGGTAGCAGCGATTGCTATTTCTGGTCGTTTGGACTTTGACCCAACCAAAGACAAACTCAAAACCAAAACAGGTGAAGAAGTATTACTAGACGAGCCAGTAGGAGACGAACTTCCATCAAAAGGATTTGATGTAGAAGATGCAGGTTTCCAAGCTCCAGTAGAAGATGGTTCTAATGTAGAAGTAGTAGTTTCTCCAGAGTCGGAGCGTTTGCAACTTCTTACTCCATTTGAGCCTATCGGTACAGACATCAAAGATGCTAAATTACTTATCAAAGCGTTTGGAAAATGTACGACAGACCATATTTCTATGGCTGGTCCTTGGTTACGCTTCCGTGGACATTTAGATAATATTTCTAACAACTGTCTTATCGGTGCTGTAAATGCTTTCAATAAAGCAACCGACAATGTAAAGAATCAGCTTACTGGCGAATATGGTGCTGTTCCTGCTACGGCTAGAGCTTACAAAGCTGCTGGAGTTCCTTCTATCGTTGTGGGTGACCATAACTATGGCGAAGGTTCTTCAAGAGAACACGCTGCTATGGAGCCTCGTCATTTGGGCGTTGTGGCTGTGATTGTAAAATCTTTTGCACGTATTCACGAAACAAACCTTAAAAAACAAGGTATGCTTGGTCTTACGTTTGCCAATGAAGCAGATTATGATTTGATTCAAGAAGATGATTCATTCACATTTACAGATTTGAATGAATTTGCTCCAAACAAACAACTTACATTGGAAGTAAAACACAAGGACGGTTCAACAGATACTATCAAACTTAACCATTCTTATAATCAAAGTCAGATTGAGTGGTTCAAAGAAGGGTCTGCCTTGAATTTGATTAAGAAGCAAAATGCTTAAAATGTAGCATAGACTTTAGTCTGTGAAATTTTATAAAACAAAAAAGCAAGTTCGGAAACGGACTTGCTTTTTTTGATTATGAAAACTTATTCTTTAGTTTTAAAGATGGTTTTTCTATCAACTTCCAACTTAAATAAGCAAAAAAAAGAGCTATACAAAACGATAATAAAAAGAAAGAGATAGTATTCAGATACGTAAATCCTGCAACTAATAAAGACTGTTGAATAACAAAATGATAGATATAAATCCCATAAGAATAATCACCATATTTTCTTTCCCAATCTTTAAAGGGTAATTTGACAGCCAACCATATCAGAATGTAAGTAAGCGAAAATGGAAAAATATAGTAAAATAAACCTGTATAGTGTGCTATGATGGTAATCAAAATAGCTAAGCTGAGTAGAATATAGTTTATTTTTATCTTGTTTCGAAGGAGATAAAGCGTACTGCCTGCAAAAAAATAAATCGGAAGAATAATAGTAGCTTTATCAGTATATAATTTAAAGAAAAGTCTTCCCTCTACAGGGTCAGCATAATGAACAACAACATATAGAAAATATATAATATAAAACACATAATATTTTTTTGTTTTATAAAATGCTACTATACCAATCAATGCTGTAATAATATATAAACGAAACTCGTGTATTAGTGTCCAAAGCGAACCATTAAATACTGCTCCTAACATATTTCCTGCTCCTACATTTTTTTGCATTATGTTATTAATATCAATTTGATTGATGGATAAAAATATATTTTTGTAGAAATATGAAAGGGGAGGAGAAGCAAAACCAGTAAAGTAGTTTTCTAAACTACCATAAGTAAAATAATGTGTTAGGGGGGCAAACAAAAAAATAGTGAGCAACAAACATATCCAAAAAGCTGGAAAAATGCGTAATAGCCTCCTCCATACAAAATTAACAGTAGAGCTAGAGTGTTCGAAACTAGCCGTAATGAGATAACCACTAATCACAAAAAAGCCATATACTCCTAATGTCCCAAATGATAATGGAAAAAAATCTTCCCAAAAATAGGGTTCATTAGAACGTAAACGAAAGGCATGATGTACGACAACAATAGAAGCCAAAAGAGAGCGTAAGAAACCCAAACTATTACTTTTGGTATGGATATTATCTGCTAGAATCATTAAAATTATAGTTTGAAATATAAAATTCAAAGATACCAAAAACAAAGAGTTTATTAGTTAGAATAAATAAGGATTTTAAGTATTCTCCTCTTTATTGTAAATTTGGATTTTTCTTTTCTAAAAAAACTATTCACACACCAAATGGTGTGCTATCCAATGCAAATGTCTCCACAAACTACCCTATTCGTACTGATTGCCTATTTTGGTGTTCTATTTTTTATTTCTTGGCGAACTTCAAGAGGCGCAACTACCGAAACTTTCTTTACAGCCAATCGGAATGCACCTTGGTATTTAGTCGCCTTCGGAATGATTGGAGCATCACTTTCTGGAGTAACTTTTATTTCTATACCAGGGAAGGTGGGCATAAATGCGTTTAGCTATATGCAAATTGTCTTTGGGTATCTTTTAGGGTATTTAGTCATTGCAACGGTATTGCTTCCTCTATATTACAAACATAATCTAACATCCATTTACCAATATTTGAACAACCGTTTTGGGTTTTGGTCTTATAAAACAGGAGCAAGTTTTTTTATTTTGTCTCGTGTGATTGGTTCAGCTTTTCGTCTGTTTTTAGCTGCTGGTGTATTGCAAATTTTTCTCTTTGAACCTTTAGGGATTCCTTTTGAAATAGCTGTTTTAGTTACTATTATTTTAGTGTTGCTCTACACTTTTCAAGGAGGCATCAAAACGATTGTTTGGACAGATACACTTCAAACCCTTTTTATGCTACTTGCTGTCGGAATTACGATTGTAATAATAGGTAAAGAACTAGGACTGACTTCAGTTTCAGAAATTTATACTTCCGTTTCGGGTAGCAAAATGAGTAAAATCTTTTTTTGGGACATCAATACGCCTGAAAATTTCTACAAGCAATTTTTGGCAGGAGCTTTTATTGCCATCACAATGACAGGGCTAGACCAAGATATGATGCAAAAAAATCTTTCTTGCCGAACACTAGGCGAATCTCAAAAAAATATCTTTTGGTTTAGTATTGTACTCGTTTTTGTCAATTTGTTATTCCTTGTGATGGGTGTGTTGTTATATATGTATGCAGAAAGCAAAGGAATTGCTATTCCAGAACGAACAGATGATTTATATCCTATTATTGCTCAACAACACTTGCCAGCACTTGCAGGAATTTTATTTTTGATAGGAATTATTGCAGCAGCATATTCTAGTGCAGATTCGGCTCTGACAGCTCTTACTACATCTTTTTGTGTTGATTTTTTAGGTTTTGAAGAATATCAAACAGCAATGACAGAAAAGGATTACAAAAAAAGTGAACAAGAAAAAAAATCTACTCGCCTAAAAGTACAAGTGGGTTTTGCTGCTGTTTTGCTTGCTGTAATTTTGGCTTTTCATTATTATAATGATAGAGCTGTTATAGATGGAATTTTTACAGCTGCAACCTACACGTATGGACCACTACTAGGGTTATATGCTTTCGGAATGTTTACCAAAATTCAGATAAAAGATAATTTTACACCTTTTATTTGCATAATTTCTCCTATTCTGACATATGCTATTGTCTATTTTGTTAATAATCCTAATTATTTTACGTTCTTAGGAAACTATAAAATTGGTTTTGAAGCCATTTTAATAAATGGAGGACTTACATTTTTAGGGCTTTTGTTGGCTAAGAAATAAAACTAACTCGGCAATGCCACATCATCAATTTCTTTTTTCTCAGCAGAAAGATATTCGTTAAGCATCTGACGAGTTTGTTGGGGAGAAAGATTTTTGCTTATTTTTCCATTCTTGACAATAGAAATTTGTCCTGTTTCTTCCGAAACTACCAAAATAAGCGTACTTGTTCCCTCACTCATTCCAATGGCAGCACGGTGGCGCATTCCTAAAGAAGCAGGTATTTGTTCGTTGGTAGAAAGTGGCAAACGGCAACGAGCTGCCATAATTCTTCCTTTATAAAAAATTGCTGCTCCGTCGTGTAAAGGACTATTTTTGAAGAAAATAGAAGAGATAATGCGTTTTGAAATCTTGGCATCAATAATATCGCCTGTTTGAGCATATTTATCCATATCATCGAAGCGAGAAATTACGATGAGTGCGCCTGTGCTTGTGCGAGCCATATCTTTTGTAGAATCTACAATTGCATCAATATTCCATCGTATATTTATATCATCTTTTCCAAAGATTTTATTCCAAAATTCGGAGTTAAAGGTTGGGGCTTTTCCTATTAAAAGTAAAAAACGACGCAGTTCGTCTTGAAACAAAACCACAGCAGCGACTACTCCTACGCCCATAAATTGTCCCAAAATAGAAGATAAGAGTTCCATTTCAGTTGCCTGTACAATCAGATACAGAAAATAGAGCGACAAAAAGCCAATAAAAACACGAAGTGCTACTGTTCCCTTAACAAGCTGATAGAAATTATAAATCAAGATACCAACAAGAAGAATATCAAAAATATCTACCCACTTGACTTCCAAAAAACCGATATTGAAACAAAAAAACAAGTCGTTCCTATATTATGAATGATAAATTATAAATGGTAAATGAAAATCAGACTACTCAATTCATTTGCTCCAAAACAAAAATAAGTAAAATAAATAAGATGTTATGGTTAGTAAGGCAGAACTTCGACGATTAAATGAATTTATGAATTAATATTTTTTGCAAAATAAAAGGGAAAAAGCTATATTATTTTTCGGATAAAAAATAAACAGATTTTGATTTGGTATTCGTCGAAAAAAAGGTTTTGTTTGGCTAAACAAGCAAGATATTTGAGCCGAATTGATTTATTTAAAGATTGAAATAAATATCATCATACCTAAAAGTATCTGTTTTCTATTTCTCCTACCCAACAAGCAAAAATTAAACGTCTGTATAGTATATGAAATGGTTGAATAGTTTATCAAGCAAAATAACAATAAGTTTTCTCATCATTACAATAATGGTAGGGGTGATGTCTGTCCTAACATTGAAGTATGTAGAAGATTTACGTGAGCGTTCTCATGAAATATCAGAAGTGCATTTTGAAGGATTGCGCCTACTTACACACATTGCAGAAGCCTATCCTATGACACTTGTCAAGACAAGAGATGTAATTTTGTCTGATTCGCTACCTCAACGTAAAACGTTTAGACTAGATATAGAGGAAGACGAGGAAAAAATAAAAAAATGGACAGAACAGCTGGAAGGGAAAATGACATCACAAGCAGAAACTGAACTGTATAGTAAGTTTGTAGCTTCTCTGAAAGAATTTAAAGATTTACGTCGTGCAGCTTTGGTATATGCCATAGATGAGGGAGATTTGCAGCGTTCTAGTGCGCTTATTTATGGAAAACTAGATAGACAATCTAAAGAATTAAAAGCCACCTTAGATAATCTTATCGAAACCAAAGAAGAAATAGCTGCCCAAGTACAGACAGACAACGAAAGAGTGGTTCGTAAAACCTTTACTTACTTGGGTATTTTTGGAGGCTTAGTATTAATCATTACGCTAATTATTCCGTTTTGGATAAGAGGACAAATCAGTCGTCCTATCAGAATTATAGAAGAAAAGGCAGAGCAAGTTGCTTTAGGAGATTTAGAAAATGTAGAATTTAGACTTAGAGGTAGAAATGATGAAATAGGTAAGTTAGGACAAAGTTTTAATGAAATTGTAAAAAGTCTGAAGCAAATTGTAGATAAGGCAAATGCCATTTCACAAGGAAATTATGATGTACAACTCAACGTACGTGGAAATAAAGATGATTTGAGTATTGCCCTCAATGAAATGACATACTCTTTGAGAAACCAGTATTATCTGAAAGAAGGTTCGAACAAACTTAATACACTGCTTTCTGGACATTTTACTTCAAAAGAAGTAGGGCAGAAAAGTATTAGTTTTTTAGGAGAGTTTTTACAAGTAGGTTGTGCAGTGTTATATATTTATGATGAAGAAAACAGAACACTCAAATTGTATAGTTCGTATGCTTTCACAGATAGAGATAGACTTTCTCACGAATATCATTTGGGAGAAGGAGTCGTAGGACAAGTAGCCTATGAGAAAAAACCTATTATGCTCAAAAATATTCCAGATAATTCTCAACATATCACAACAGGAACAATTAGTAAAAGTCCTTCCTCTACTTATACGTTTCCTCTTCTCTATGAAAATGAACTTTGTGGCGTGATTGAACTCGCTAGTTTTGAGCCGTTTACAGAACTCAAAAAACAGCTTATTTCTAGTTCGGCAGAACTTATTTCTTCTCACTTATATTCTGCTTTGCAAAGTGAGCGCATCAAAAATCTTTTTGAAGTAGCACAGGCTGCCAAGAGAGAAGCTCAATCTAAAGCTAAAGAGATAGAAAAAGCAAACGCACTCTTGAAAGAAGAACAAATGCACGTTCAGCAGCAATCTGAAGAGTTGCAGCAACAAAATGAGGAAATGCAACAACAAGCCGAAGAGCTTCAGCAAACCAATGAAGAGCTTCAACAACAACAAGAACAGTTAGAAAAACAGCGTACAGAATTACAAATCCGTAATGAGCAACTTACTGTTATTCAAACTGATTTAGAAGAAAAAGCAGAAGAACTAGGCAGAGCCAGCAAATACAAATCAGAGTTTTTGGCAAATATGTCGCACGAACTCCGAACACCTCTCAATTCTATTATCTTGCTTTCTGATATGCTTCGTCGAAATTCTTCTAAGAATTTGTCAGAAAAAGAAGTACAAAAATGTAGTATTGTCTATCAGTCAGGCAACGATTTATTAAATCTTATCAATGACATTCTTGATATTTCTAAGATTGAGGCTGGAAAAATGAGTGTCAATATTTATCACTTCCATACTTCTGAACTCTTGTCACACTTGAAGCCATTGTTTGAAGAAATGGCACGCCAAAAGAAATTGGATTTCATTGTAGAAGATAATGCAGGTATTGAGCTTTTCAACGACCGAGACAAAATCAGCCAAGTTTTGAAAAACTTTCTATCAAATGCCTTTAAGTTTACTAAAAAAGGTAGCATTACACTGCGTGTTTCGAAGAGCAACCACGATAAATTACCTATCAAAATATCAGTTATCGATACAGGAATCGGAATTCCAGCCAATAAGCAAAAGGTTATTTTTGAAGCCTTCCAACAAGTTGATGGTTCGGTTTCAAGAGAATTTGGTGGAACTGGTTTAGGGCTTTCTATTGCTCGTGAACTTACCAGTATGCTAGGTGGTGAAGTTCATTTGAGTAGCGAACACGGAAAAGGAAGTGAATTTTATATGCTTCTGCCAATAGAAAATCATATTGGTGAAGAAGATGCCAAGAAGCGCAGACTAGATGTTGTGTATGACAAGAAACGCAAGCCAAAAATTAAGACTCGCTCAAATGCTGACGATGTAGCTGTGGTAAAAGAAAAAGCTGCCGAGCGCAAATTCAAACGAGTAGCCCAACTTACCGTTGAAGATGACAGAGAAAAATTAAAAGAAGGTGATGATATTATTCTCATCGTAGAAGACAATGTAGATTATGCTAATAGTTTGGTCGAAATTAGTCGTGGACTTGGGTTTAATAGTGTCATTGCCACAACTGGAGAAGAGTTTTGGAAAGATATCGAATATTTTAACCCTTTAGGAGTTCTTTTAGACTTAGGTTTGCCAGATATTACAGGCACAGAACTTTTAGAACAAATTAAAGAAAAACCAAAGTATCGTCATATTCCGATTACGATTGTTTCGGCAAGAGATAAAAATATTGAACTCTTGGAAAAAGGAGCTGTCGGCTATCTTCAAAAACCGATTGAGTCTAAAGCTGTTCGTGATGAAGTGTTGCGCCTTACAGGAATTTCTCACAAATCTACAAAGCAAATGCTCATTGTGGAAGATGACGAGTTTCAACAAAATTACTTGTTAGAACTCTTCGATAAAGAAGGCGTGGTTTGTAAAGGAGTTACGACCGAAACGGCAGCCAAACAAGAATTGGAAGCAGGAAATTATGACATCGTAATTGCTGACTTGAAGCTAGAAAAAGGCACTGGAATGGGGCTTTGTAGATTCATAAAAGAACACAATCTCAATATTCCTGTCATTATTTATACTGGAAAAGACCTTACTGCTTCTGAAAAAGAAGAAATGCGACTTTATTCGGTAAGTGTAATTATCAAACATCCAAAAGCCTATGCAGAACTTTTAGAAAAAGCTAAAATATTTTTACATCAAGTTCATGAGCAAAATCCAAATATAAATAAAGAAAAAAATACTGATAAGAGTGCTGTTAATGCTCAGTCGGAAGAAGAAGATACTAAAGCGACTACTGCTTTCGAAGAAAGAGATGATAGCAACGACCATTTTAAGGCTGTAAATAGCGACGACTTTGATTCTATTGTAAATAAGAGTTTAGAGTCCTACTTAGCAGAAGAGGCTGATGAGGAAAGTAGCGATGACCTTAGAGGAAAACGTATCTTGATTGTAGATGATGATATTCGAAATGTTTTTGTCATGACTTCTGCACTAGAAAACCATGATGCCGATATCTTGGAAGCCTTCAATGGTAAAGAAGCCTTAGAGATATTGGAGGAAGAAACAGTAGATTTGGTATTGATGGACATTATGATGCCAATAATGAATGGTTTTGAAACCATCGAAAATATCCGAAAACAAGATAAGTGGAAAAACCTTCCCATTATTGCCGTAACAGCAAAAGCATTAGATGAAGATAGAAGAAAATGTCTTGAAATTGGAGCAAATGATTATATGACAAAGCCAGTGGACTATGTCATTCTGATGAAACTCATCAAAAAACATATTCAGAAACAGAAAGTATAATCTTTAATTAGAATGAATACATACTACATGAAATCAAGATAAAAAATAGTTAGACAACCTTTAGAAAACATACAGAAATAGGAACAATTTCTGTATGTTTTCTTTTTCATATGGGAAGGGTAAAAAAACAACTAAATTTTATTTCATATAGCAACTATTTTACTAATTTCTTCATATTTTAGCACTGTTTAGATAATTAGGGTGTTTTAAACAAAGCCTTAACCTAACAATTACATGTTGCTTTTTCTGTCAGCTTATGTTTAGAGTTATTTTTGTATGGTGTTTCTTTTTTATCACTACCCTTTCTTTTGGAGAGGATAATGTGATTATATTGGAACATGCCACAGACTTACTCAATATTGGAGAACAAGTTTCACTTTTAGAAGACCCAACAAACAAACTATCTTTCCAAGAAATACAACAACTAGCCCAAGCTGGAAAATTTAAGAAGCATAATACCTCTATTTTTACACACAGAGCTAGCAATAGCGATTTTTGGTTTGTCTTTACAACTCAAAACAATACAGATGTAGATAGTTGGCTTGCTATCAATACTACTTTTTTATGGGAAATTGACTTCTATTTTTCTGACTCCACCAACACAAACTACCAACTCATCCAAACAGGAGTATTAAGACCTCGTAAAAATAAACCGTATGACACTAACAAGTTTTGGATGCCTTTGCAAAAAGCAGGAGATAAATCAGTAAAAACTTTTTATGTTAGGATACATACAGGGCAAAGCATCGATGTTCCACTATTGGTAGGTTCATTACAAGCCTTAGGAAAAGATAAAGATATTTCAGGCTATATCACAGCAGGTTTTGTAGGGGCATTACTTCTTATGTTTCTATTTAATAGTTTTCTAGGTGTTGCCACGAGAAAGATTATTTATCTGTATTACTTGATGTATCTCTTTGGAGTTTGTTTAGCAGTTACATTTATAAATAGTCATCCGTTTTGGGTAGAGGCTTTTGACAGTTTTCAAGTTCGTCAATGGATATATACACATACACTTTCTTGGATTGCTCCTGTACAACTATCAGTAAGTCTGATTACAATAAAATATCTAGAACTAAGGAAATATAGGCGTTTTTATTACCTAATGTTATTAGGTGTGGTACTAATTTTACTGACAGGTTTTGCCAATTTGTTTGTTCCGACCTATAAAATACAGTTTTTATTTCAAATTGTATTGTGTATAAATGCAGCTATTATTCTTTTTATTTCTTACTGGCTTACGTTTAAAAGAAAAAAGCAAGCCCTTTTTTATGTATTGGGTTGGACATTTATGTTTGTCTCTATAATCATCTACCTTGCTGTTATAAATGGGTTTGTTTTCTATTCTATCTATACAAGAAATATAATTTATTTTGGAGTGGTAATGGAAATTTGGCTTTTCTCTATTGCTTTAAGCGACCATATTCGTATTCTTAGAAAAGAAAATAAACGGGTGGTTCAGAATTTACTCTCTAAGGCTGAGAAGGAGATAGAAATGAGAAACCAAATTATCAATAATCAAAAGCAACTAGAAGAAGGTAAAAATAACAAACTCAAATTGGAGGTTGTCAATATGGAGCGAATGATTTTGAGAGGTATTATAGATAATTTACCCATTTTTGTAGCTATGATAGATGAAAAAGGTAACTATTTAGTAGCAAATAAAATGTATGAAGATAATTTTTTCTTACCCATTTCACAGATAGAAGGCAGCCACTACACTAAAGTTCTTCCTAAAAATATAATAGACATTCATACAAACTACATCAATAAAGCATTGGAAGGCAATGTAATAGAATTTACAGATTATTTAGCCTTACCTATTGGAGAACCAATACACTCTTATGGCAAATATTTTCCTGTATTTGATGAAAACCAAAAGCTCAAATATATAACGGTTTTTGTAACTGATGTAAGTGACCTAAAAAATAAAGAACTAGAATTACAAAAGTTAAACGATACAAAAGATAAACTCTTTTCTATAATTTCTCACGATTTGCGTAGTCCGTTTGCACAGTTGAAAGGCGTTTTGGATTTATTTGAAAGAGGAGGAATTTCAGAAACTGAATTAAAGTATTTTCTGCCCGAAATCATCAAGAATGTAAATTATACCTCTGATTTACTAAATAATTTGGTCTATTGGGCAAAAAGCCAAATGAGTGGTCTGCACGCCGACCCAGAAACCTTTGACATTTACAAATTAGTTATAAATAAAGAAAATCTTTTCAATAAGGAACTAAACAATAAAGATTTATCATTTATGAATTATATACCTAAAGAAACTATGGTATATGCAGATAAAAATATGATAGACCTAATTATCCGAAACCTAGTTGCTAATGCTGTAAAGTTTTGCCGTAAATCAGATACCATTCTTATAAAATCAGAAGAAACAGCCAATGACTTTATGATTATACGTGTAGCAGATACAGGTATAGGAATGCCTGAAGACAGTAGAACCAAAATATTTAGAGAAGAAAATTTCACAACACTTGGTACACATAAAGAAAAAGGAACTGGAATCGGTTTGAAGCTCTGTAAAGAATTTGTCGAAACAAATGGAGGAAAAATATGGGTAGATAGTGAGGAAGGAAAAGGAACAATATTTTCGTTTTCTCTACCCATGAAAAAAAAGTAAGCCACACCAAAAAATGAAGAAAAAAAATATCAAACTTTATAGATACATTCTTGTTTTTATTCTACGATTTGTGTAGATTGAAATAGAAGATAAGGCAAGGCGAGCGAGAGTTACACATATTTTACAATTATTGAAGAAATTAAAATATAATATTTCATTTTTTTAACCTTAACCTCAATTTTTATGAAGTTAGAAATGTATTATGTCGATAATGACAGAAGTGAAACACTAAGCGAATTTATTCAAACAAAAGTAGATAAATTAGAAACTTTCTACGATGGCATTCTTAATGGAGAAGTATATGTTCGTTCGGAAAAAGGAGACCCTAAAAAAGAAAAAGTCATCGAAATTCGTCTGAACGTACCCGGAACTACACTTTTTGCAAAAGAAGCAGATGAGACTTTCGAAGCAGCTACTGACAATACAGTAGAGGCACTGCGTCGCCAAATAAAGAAATTTAAAGAAAAGTCAAGTACGTATTAATCTCAACTTAAACTTATCTTAGTTGATTAATACAGATACATCAGAAGCCTTTCAGAATAACTTATACAGCTATTTTGAAAGGCTTTTTTTATCTTTACATTACGGATTTATTCATCGAAAAAATATCATCATCACAATGAAAAAGCCAATACATAATCATACTATTTTATTCTTTTTTAGTAGCATCATTTTTTTAGCTCTATTTTCTACAAGTTGTTCAGATGCTGAAAGTGAGCAAGCCATTCTATGGAAGTTTCAAAATTTTGACAAACTGACCTATAATTTTACTCAAAAGACAAAAATTAGTCCGATAGGAGGCATTTTTTCAGCCTTTGGAATTAGCAATACAGCCACAGGAAAATTAATTGTTACTCCTACAAAAGATGGCAAAGCTGATTTGACTTTAGAAGATATGGATATGGGAGAAATGGGCGAGGTGCTACTACAAAATATGAAAACAGACAAAAGCAAGGTTACGGATATGTCTGTAAAAGGGTTAAATCCTGATGGAACAATAGACGGAGAGATAAGCGAAGAGATGAAACTATTTCACACAGGAATTTTACCTATTCCAACTAAAGATTTAAAAGTTGGAGAATCTGTCAAAATAGAAGCTCAAATGCCTGTACCTACCTCTAATGGGAAAATTATCATGACAGGTTTCCAAACGCTCAAACTCAAATCTATCAACAAAAATTTATACACCTTAGAAAATGATATTCTGATAGACAAATACGAAGATATGACACTAGAAAATAAAATAGCAGAAGACGAAAAGCCAGAAATAAAAGGCAAAGGAGAATATATTTTTGACATAGAAAAAGGCTATTTTACAGAAGGAGAGATAGTTTTGAATATCAAAATGAGAGCAGATGATTTACAAAAACAAGGAAGCCAAACAAGCCAAGGAAATGGAGCTATCAACATGAATTTTGGTAATATGAAAGTGAATTTTACTTCTACAGTAAAAATAAACTTAGAAAAGACAGAATAACTAATTATTAAAATTATTTGATTTGCAAAGTAAAAGTTAGATTTCAATCTAAAATCATACATCAAAATTTGTTTCTATGTTTCCTATTTCACTTTCTATCAACGGTCTGTATTCCTACAAAAAAAAGCATACTATTAAGTTTGATACACTTTCAGAAGCTGGTATTTTCGGTATTTTTGGTAAGGTGGGCAGTGGAAAATCTAGTATTTTGGAAGCCATAACCTTTGCTGTTTTTGGAAAGACAGACAAACTCAATATTAGTGGCGACAACAGGTACTACAATATGATGAATTTGGACAGTGATGTCGTCGAAATTAGTTTTGAGTTTTTAGCAGGAAAAGAAAAAGAGCATTTTGTATGTGAATTTATAGCCAAACGAAACTCTAAAAAATTTGATACTGTAACGAATTACAATCGAAGAGCAGCTAAAAAAGTAGGAAAAGAGTGGCAAACCATAGAATTTGAAGAAGTAGAAAAAGCCATTGGTCTTTCTTATGATAATTTCAAGCGAACTGTTATTATTCCACAAGGACAGTTTGCTGAGTTTTTACAACTCAAGCCTGCTGCACGGATAGACATGATAAAAGATATTTTTTCGTTGCAAGAATATGATTTGGGCGAATCTACACGTAGTTTGCTCAAAGAAACCAAAAGTCAAATTGAACTCAATGAAAATATTATTTCCCATCAATTTGAGTACTTGACAGATGATTTTATCACAATAAAAAAGCAAGAGTTAGCTACTCTGACAAAACTCATAGAAGAACAAGAAATACAAATTCATCAGAAAAATGAACAGAAAAGTCAGTTAGAAATTATCAAAACTATTTTTGAGGAGAAAAATAGCAAACTCAATGAACTTCAAAAACTACAAGCCAAAGAAGAAACTATAAAACAAAGAGAAGCAAATCTGAATCAGTTTATTTTAATAAAAAATGAGTTTGAAGATGATTTGAAAGACCAAAAACGACTGCATACAAATCTACACTCAACCATAGAGCAACAAAAAGAAACTCAAAATAATCTTCAAAAAGCTACAAAAAGCTATGATAAAGCCGTTGAGCAGCAAAAGGAAATTGTTATTCAAAAAGAAGAGATTTCAAAAAAACTAGAGCAAATAGAACCTATCTCTCAACTTATCAAACTCAAAGAGGCACAAGAAAAAATAAAAACAAACAGTGATAGAATACAAAAAGGAACAGAAATAATTGCCAAAACAGAAGAAAAATCAAAAGAAATTAAAGCAGAAATTAGTAAAGAAAAAGAAAAAATTGCAGAGTTTAAAAGTCAGATTATTGATACGGAAAATTTACAAAATGCGTTTATTTGGCTAGATAAAAATGAAACATTTTCAAAAAATCAGTCAGAAACACATACAGAAGTAGAACTTACAAAAGCAGAAATAACAAAACTAGAAACTGAAAAATCAGATATTGAAAAAAATAAACTACAACTTTCTGAAAACGAAATAACGCAAAAGCTAGAAAAAATTAGTCAAGAAATCGAAAAACTAACGATGCAAAAAGGACTTCATCAAGCTGTGCATTCGTTGGAAGATGGAAAGCCTTGTCCTGTGTGTGGTTCGGAATCGCACCCCAATATTTTGGACGTAAAAAATATTGATAGTAACTTAAAATCTCTCAAACAACAGAAAAAAGAAACTGAACAAGACCTTAAAACATTACAAAAACAGGAAGTAGAACTCACTCGTTTTGTAGAAAAAATTGCAGAAAAAAAACAGGCTTTGGAAAAGCAAATGCAGAAGCAAGCCACAGCCAAAGCAGAGTTTGAAAATCATCAAAAACTATTTTTAGAAGAGTGGAAAAATTTATCTAAAAATGAAATCTTGAAAATTCAGAAACAGCAAAAAGACATTCAAAATCAAATCAAAAACGCTGAAAAAAATCTAATAACATCCGAACAAGAAGCCGAAAAAATAATAGCAGAGATAGAAAAATACAAAACAGGAATCGAAAAAATAAAACAAGAATATGCTTCACAGACAGGACAGATAAAAGAACTGGAACGAAACTCTGAAAAGGTAAGTCAAACGTATGCCGATTTTTTAGTTTCAGCATTAGAAAAAGTTATTGTAGAAATAAAGCAAAATGCAGAAAAAACAGAGCAAGCATTTTTGAAAAATCAAGAACAAGAAAAGCAGTTTTTCCACCAAAAAAGTGAGTTAGAAGGAACACTAAAATCTATACATTCTCAATTCTCTAGCCTAAATGAAGAAGTAGAAAATAACCAAAAACAAATTGAGGGAAAATTAGAAAAACTAAACCAAATAGCACAGAAACAGCGAACTCAAGCAGATATTGAAGCTATTTTGAAGCAAAACATCGATACAGATAATGAGCGAAAAGAAATTACAACCTTTTTTACTAATCTAAAAACCACACAGACCGAATACGAAAAACTAGAAAAACAAACTGAAGGAAAAAGTTATGAAAGCGATTCGTTTGAAAAAGTAGTGAAGGAAATTAAAGACCTTACAGCCAAACAAAAACAAGATAGCTCACAGCAAACACTCATCCTGCAAGACATCAAAAAAGCCGAAAAAGATACAATAGAAAAAGAAAAGCTAGAGCAAAAGCAATCTAAACTCTTGCAACGCCAAGACAATTTACAAACGCTTACCAAGCTTTTTAAGGGAGGAAGTGGTGGTTTTGTGGATTTTGCATCCACAGAATATTTGAGGAATTTGTGCAATTTGGCAAACATCCGTTTTAGAGAGCTTACACATCATTCTTTAGAACTTATTTTGAATGAAAACAACGAATTTGAGATTAGAGATTTTTTAAGTGAGGGCAAAACTAGAGCTATCAAAACGCTTTCAGGAGGACAGCTTTTTCAAGCCTCATTGTGCGTTGCGCTCGCACTTTCGGAAAGCATGCGAAAACAGCAAGAGTTCTTTTTCATAGATGAAGGTTTTGGCTCTTTAGATAATGATTCGCTTCAAATCGTCCTCTCTACGCTGCAAAGTCTGCAAAAAGAAAACAAAGTTGTTGGTATTATTTCACACGTAGAAAGTCTGCAACAAGAAATCCGAACGCATCTGCATATTCAGAAAAATCAGACTGAAGGGAGTCTTATTAAATTTATAGCTGGGTAAGGAAAAAAAGATATAGACATGAAACAATTAGTTTTTTTTCAAAATAACTCTTCGAAGTATAAAAAAATATACTTGGATGAAGAGCATTATATCTTGATGTATTATCAAGTTGAGATATTTAAGTTGAATGAAACAGAATTTGATATATTATGGAACGAGCATCCTGCAGAATTTCATGAAGTGGTAATTCATGGAAAAAAGATAAAAACACCAAGGTGGCAACAAGCGTATGGAAAGAACTATGAATATACAGGCTCAAAAAACAATGCCTTACCTTTAGATAGAATAGATGAAAAATATCTGATGTGGTGTCAAGAAAATATTGATGAGCGATTAAATGGTCTGCTGCTAAACTGGTATGAGGGCAAGAATCAACACTATATTGGAAAACATAGGGATTCAATAAAAGGATTGGAAGAAGGAAGTCCGATTGTAACGGTTTCACTTGGAGAGGAAAGAATTTTTAGACTAAGACCTTATGGAGGACAAGGATATCAAGACTATGAAGTAAAAGACGGCGATGTATTGGTGATACCGTGGGAAACAAATCAAAATTATACCCATGAAGTTCCCCATTTTCAGAAATACAAAAAACGAAGAATTTCTGTTACACTAAGAGCTTATAAATAACGTAGAACTTGTTTAAGAATGGTTTTCTAGCGCAAGATTCCATCCTTATCTTGTCCCATATTTTTTCGGATTAGCTA